>DASPQK010000053.1:0-12230 GCA_035624985.1 Syntrophobacteraceae bacterium
TCATGAGAGTCGAAGTGATATCGGTAATGGCCCCGGCGAACGCTTCGCTGAGTTTGGAAAGTTGCGCCGGGCCATACGACTTCGCCGCCTCGTTGGCCATTATGGTGAATGCTTTGGTAAGCCTGCCCTTCTGGATGGACTTGAGACCGTGCTTCCCTACGACATGCGAGATCTCGTGGGCAAGCACCGCTGCCAGGGCGTCTTCGGTCTTGCATAGCTGGAGCATTCCGCCCGTAATGAATATCAGACCGCCAGGGGCTGCAAAAGCGTTGATTTCAGGCGAGTCCAGCATCAGGAAATGGTATCCGCCAAAAGTCTCAGGCATGTCCGAGGCTTGGGCAAGTGTTTGTCCGAGGGTGTTCAGATAAAGGTTCAACCGGTCATTCGGGTTGGGAGGATACGTCGAGAGGATGCTTGCGGCAACTGCTCTGCCGATATAGTATTCCTGCTCCGGCGTAATGTCCTGGAATGTCTTGCCTACCTCCACAGCCGCTTTCAGCGCCGACCCTGCCGGGCCCGGCAGCACATTTCCCAGTCCGCCGACGACGTCGGACAATCCGGCGCAAAAGGTGTTTTCGCCTGCGCAAAAGAGCAGAACTGCAAAGAGCGCCATAGAAATGGCGGGAAAAGTTATCGGAGGTTTTCTGAAAAGGCTCATTTCATTCCTCCCGACGGCTTTACTTTTCCATCGTTAAGGAATTGCACCATCTTGTCGGTGGTTATGCGGATGGCCTCCATGCGATCTACCCAGGTATAGTCGATATTTGCATTGTTCTTTCTGTATTGGGCCTCGACGTCGGAGTTGAAGCCCTTTCCCGCCAGGGCGATTTCCTGGCTGCTTGCAGCGGACTGTGTCTGCGCGCCGGAGTTGAGCACCACCTGCTTGGTGGTAAGAGCAGACGCATGTATCCAGCCCCGGAGGTTCTTCGAGCTCTTTACATCAACCCAGTCTCCCTGTTTCTGCACGGCCTCTACACGTTCGCCGTACGAAACAGGTCCTATGATCGGTCCAAGAAACGAGGGCGTCGCCCTGAGCTGCCCCTCCCTTACCTGGACACTCATCATCCCGGAGTCGGACCAGACCGCTCCGGCCAGGACCATGATGAAGCCAAGGACAAATATAATTCTGCTCGGTTTCATTTTTGCTCCTCTGGGTAGAGGTTTTCGATTCGGTCATAGCTTTTCAATGGGTAAATGAACTCCTTGCACGATTTCCCCCTTGCAGCTATAGCGAGCGTCAAAAGAAAGTTGACACGATCTTACGGCCCGTGGAATGTTTTTCTCTGTCTTCAGAGATCCGGCCTCTGTCGTCCGTTATAGTCCCTATCATCCTGAATAATGCGCCAACTTCAGCCCCAGGCATCCCAACCGCATTTTCGGGTCTGGTCTTTGCCCCAAAAAACTTCACTTGCACCTAAATTGAGCGATTTGAACAGCAACATATCGTCATACCGACGAAAGTCGGCATCCAGTTGGTTCTCGGCCTGGCCACACTCCTGCTTTTAGGTCCTCAAAAACCGGAGTCGGCACGGAAAGGATCGCTCAATTCAGGTTGCATGCTTTACACTTGAAAAACTATACAATCCCCGGCTGGAATCCGCAAGTTATACGTCGATGCGACAGGTTTTTGCGTTTTCATGCCAAGTTGGGTTCAAGATCGATATGACCGGGAGGGCATACATCGCGCGACGCATTCGCTGTGGTCCCCCTCCCCCACGTAGTGGCGGGGTTTATCCCCGCCCAATCTTAGACGCAGCTTGCTATCGGTACACACCTCCTTTCCTGGAGTTTGCAGTTTCCTCCCCGCCTGCCTGAGTTGAGGGGTTCAGGAGAACAGAATGCGGTAGCACCGGGGTAGCGGGAGAACTCGAAAGCGTCCCTTCCCGTCATCAGGCTGCATCTTCTCAATGCCTCCCCGCGCGGACGAATTCATCGAACCATTCACCATCATCCGCCGGCGATCGAATGACAACGTGCTCCGGATGAAAAGCGCAGCGCCAATGGATCACCAAAAAAGGATGGCCGACTCCTGAGTATCGGCTTCCGGCATGAATTTACAAGTAGGCGGGAGAGGATTTGAACCTCCGACGCCACCCGCAAAGCTGGACGTGGTAAAGGGCGTTTTATATTTGCGCCTATTCTGCACCAAAAGTGGGGCGCCGTTGGAATGAAAGTCGCAATGACAGTACGCGGCCGAAGATTGGTTAGGGACTGGAGTTGTTATCCGTTTCAAGGTACAATAAGATACTATGATCGAAAATGACGCCCTTGCCCGGTTAATGACTGTGCTTCGCCAAGCCCTGCCGCTCCTTTCCGAACGGTATCGGGTCAGATCGCTAGGCCTGTTCGGGTCCTATGTCCGTAATTCACAAAATGCCGATAGCGACCTGGACGTGCTGATTACCTTCGTTGACCCCCCCGGTTTGCTCAAATTCATCGAACTTGAAAACTATCTCTCCGACCTCTTGGGTATTAAAGTGGACCTGGTCATGAAGGATACTCTCAAGCCAAGGATTGGCCGGCAAATCCTGAAAGAGGTTGTGCCTCTATGACGGCGGAGTGCATCTGGTTCGACTACCTCGAAGATATTCTCGATGCAATGAATAAGGTCAGGGCTTTTATAGAGGGCATGGATTTCGAGCAATTCGGTCAAGACAGCAAGACGGCCTTTGCCGTCGTCCACGCTCTTGAGATAATTGGCGAGGCTTCGAAGCGAGTGCCTCAGTCTGTGAGGCATGCCTGTCCGGAAATGCCCTGGCGAGCAATGGCCGGGATGCGTGATAAATTAGTCCACGACTATTTTGGAATCAATCTCGCGGTGCTCTGGAAGACCGTAACGGAGGATCTCCCGGTTATAGAGCCGCTCGTGAGAAAGATAATAGAAGACACAAAAAGCAGTTGAAAAAGTGACCATCATAAAGCAGCAACGAGCAAGCCCGCCTGGGTTAACGCCTTGACAATCTCAACCCCCGCAACGACCTTAAGCCTCTCGCAGCCCCTCCTGTTCACTGCTCACTCCGGCACTCAGTCCAACTTCAAGCCCTCATTTAATCAAGAGCCTTAAAAGAGCTGAGTGCCGGATCTCCCTTCACTGATTTATAGGCGTGAGAGGATTTGAACCTCGGACTATACCCGCAAACATAGACGGGGTAAGGCCCGTTTTGAACCTGCACCAAAGTTGCACCAATGAGACAACCTGGGGGCAAGAGGATCTGAACCTCCGAGACTGAAATTTTCTGAAGTTGTTACGGTATGTTATGGGGCGTTTTTCTGTTATCGGACCACTTACGGACCACTGAGAAAAGAGAGGGCGAGAATCGAACCCGCAATGACATAGACATGACAACGGTTTGTAGGCCTCTAAACGGTCTGTGCAAGAGCTGGGCCTATTAAGGCACACTATATCAATTTTGGGTCCTTAACTATATAACGTGAGAATTGACGTGTTCATCTATTCCACGCAACAAACTTAAGCCTTTCTGGGCGTTTCAATACTGATTGCAGCTGATTAAAGGTCGATCCTTCCTCCAGTAGACTGACTATAGCTTTCACTTTTCCTACATCGAACATATTAGGCCGTCCGAATGTTATAAAATCAATCTTCAAATCACGCAAAATTGGTAACAATAATTTCAGAATTGGGTCTCTAGGAACTGCACCGGCATAGAATACGAGTATGTCATATTGGTTACGTCTCATAATATTGGGAACTGTACTATTCCATTGTAAAGACACTTCTTCTTCATTATTTTCAGCGCGTAAGTCATATGGGCCTATAATATCATGTGAATTAACCATTCCATATGTTGATGTAAGAATTGTAAATGCGCATTCTAATTCATGTGCACTGTTTCTCACTGCTCCGACCCATTTTCCCCCTGGAAAAAAATAAGCTGCCTCACAAGCTGTTTGTTTTTGTGAAGGAGGCCCCGCGTCCGCTGAACATAGCATAATCCTATCGCGTTGATATGGTCCTATCATTCCTGCATTCCCTGATACTATCTGTTTATTCACTTTAACTTCTCCTTCTCTAGGCTGTATCAATTTTTTATCCGAGGAAAGAATCTTGTAATTCATCCACGACCTAAATTCAACGTCTAATGGTATGTCGCTGAACCTTCGCCGAATCCATTTTTGACAAGATAGATATTCACTATAGTCATCAATACGACTCCATGAACGGGATAGACCTGGGAATCCATAGTCATCTTTCAATAGCTGCAATACATTATTGTCGAGAGGCACAAAGTAATCAGTGGCCTTTCTTCGCGCCGGGCTGGCTCCATAACATGATCGTCCGAGGCGCCGAGCATGTCGACTTCTTTGGCATGGATAACGTCAAAGCCCATATCTCGCAGGAAGGCTGCGATAGAAAGAGGCAGGTTTTCATCGAGCAGGAATTTGACCATCAAGCCGGTCTTTCAAAAGGAACGTATTCGGCGTCGCGAATCAAGCTGGCAGCATAGTGCAAACATGCCTCGATGTCTTGCCTGTCAATCTGGGGATAATACTCCTGGATAATGGCGTCTGGTGTAAGCCCGGCCTCCAGAAGTTCCAAGACTAAATAGACCATGATGCGAGTCCCACTTATACAGGGCTGCCCATGACACACATGCGGATCAACGGAAATGCACTCGGCGAGTTCTTTCATATTACGACCTCACACGTTTTTTGCTGTTGGCTTCACATCCTGATACCCATCATATACTATAAGGATGAACCTGCACAGAACGATGTGAACAATTCGACTTGCGGCTCGATGATGAAGATCTAATCCGGGCTGAATTCTTGGCAAACGGCAGCAGAAAAGTAACAAAAAAGAAAAAGAGGTTAACCGTATCCGAGCTAACCCCTTGATTCCGTTGATAGGCGGGAGAAGACTCGAACCTCCGACGCCGCCCGCAAACGTTGACGTGGCAAGGGGTGCTTTGAACCTGCACCAAAATTGCACCAATACAAATGGCTGGGGCGGGAATCGAACCGGCAATGATATAGAGTGGACAAGGATTAGACTTGTGCATAGATCCCGGTCTTCGGTCTTCTGTTGTGTTCCCATGTTTTTCATAATGGTTCTCCCCTTGCGCTTGGCGCCAACAATATGCGACAATTTGCACGTAAATGCCTTGAGTCTGGATCGCGCGTTTTGAGAAAATCAGGGGAGAATAATATGGAATCGGTAAGCCAGCTAGCTAAGAAAGCTATTGAGCTCGAACCTGTTGAGCGAATTCGGTTGGTCGAAGCGATACTGCATAGTCTTGACAAGCCGGATCACGACATTGAACAGAGTTGGGCCGCAGAATCGGAAGCTCGCTATGAAGCTTACAAACGCGGAGAACTCGACGCCAGAGATTGGGAAGAGATCAGGGAAAGGTATGAACGTTGAAAGTTCAGTTTCTCACCCCGGCCAATATGGAGCTCGATGAGGCTGTCCGGTATTACAATCACCAGTTGCCTGGCTTAGGCTTCCGCTTTTTCCAGGAAGTGGAAGCTGCGCTGGAGAGGATAAAGCTTATGCCGGAAGCGTGGACCCGCATTGGTGAGCTAACATGACGGTGCCTCATAAAAGGGTTCCCTTACGCTCTTCTTTACATCTCGGAACCAGATGAAATCCTGATAACCGCCGTGGCTAATCTGCACAGGGACCCTGAGCACTACAGGGGTAGAATAATTTGAAAAGTCAGGCTTGAAAAAACAGCTACACGGTCGCCATTTTCCAGAGTGAAGCAGATCATGTTTGCATTGCCGTTGCCAAAAAGCTTGAGGGATGTTCGGCCTTGGGCAAAACCTGCGAGGATGCCTTTGGGGACGGCTGGCAGGCTATGATGCCCTGGCCTGAGGTGGCAGGAGAGAAAAGCCCTCCTCTCCGCGGCTCCCTGGAGCACGACAAGGCAGCGCAGAGCTCACAGCCCTTCCCGTTCACCGCTCACTGTTCACCGTTCACTGATTTATAGGCGGGAGAGGATTTGAACCTCCGACTTCCACCGTGTGAGGATGGCACTCTCACCGCTGAGTTACCCGC
This sequence comes from Syntrophobacteraceae bacterium, assembly GCA_035624985.1. Classification (GTDB taxonomy): domain Bacteria; phylum Desulfobacterota; class Syntrophobacteria; order Syntrophobacterales; family Syntrophobacteraceae; genus SbD1. The sequence goes on from DASPQK010000053.1 coordinate 6,020, forward strand.
CCCCAATCAACCAAACACCATGCGCAATTACTTTTTCGTTGCCGCTCTTTATAGCTGATGCCCTTGCTAAACGCAACAAAATCAAGCCGACACAAAATCAAGCCGAACTTTTCCTCCGCCCACCGCCCTACAGCCTTCAAATCTACCTCGTCATATCTCGGATTTCCGATACCCCTTCACCCTTCACGGATCACGGATCACGGATCACGGATCACTCTTCACCCCTCACCCTTTTGCCCGCTCCTACGTAGGCTTTTTCCCCGCAGGCGCGCTCTTCTTCAATTGCTCGACCTTCAATCGTTCGTAATCTTCCTTCGCCTTCTGGTCGTTGAAATCAATCTTGAGTATGGCTTCGAGTTTCTTGGAGGCTTCGGCGTAATTTCCCGCCTCCTCATAGAGGTACGCAGCCAGCCTGTAGTACTTTTTCTCCTTGGGCTGGAGCCGAATCAACTGTTCGAGTTCGCGCAGGGCCGCCTTTTTGTCTCCAAGTTTGGTGGCGGCCTGAAGAAGATACTTGTGAACGCTGCTCGAATCCGGGCTCTTCTGCGCCACAAGGTGGAAGTATTCCTGCATCCCTTTGTAGTCCTTCCTGTCTTCGTAATATTTGTAAACGGAGTCCAGGTTGGCGGGATTTTTGGGATCGAGGTTCACAAGTTCCTGGCGGACCTGGATCTCGCCTTTATCGTTTCTGAGCCTTTGATAGACAAGGAGCAGCTGCTTTCTGGATTCCACATCCTTGGGGTCCATGGAGGCAATTGACTGCAAGTGAGCCTCTGCCTTGTCATACCTTTTCTGATCGATATATAACATTGAAACATTGAACAGGTATTTGCGGTTATTGGGATCCATCTGGATGAGTTTTTCATAGTTGGCGATCTGCCCGGTCTTATCGTTCATTTTCTCCAAAACCGGGATAAGACTGATAAGCGCTTCCTTGTTGCGAGGATTTTTCTGGATCGCCAATTCATAAACTTCTTTGGCCTTGACGTGATCTCCTTTCTTCTCGTAAAGCTCGGCCAGCAGAACCCAGGTCTTGGCATCGGTTGGATTCTTGTGAAGATATTTTTCAAATTCCGCTGCAGCCTCATCGATTTTGCCGTTCCGCAGAAGAGTGACGGCCAGGTTATATTGGACATTGGAGTCCATCACTCCCGCCTTCTCGGCCCTTTGCCATGCTGTGGCCGCTTTTTGCCAGTCCTTGCCATCGCCGGCCAACTGAGCGATCTCCACCAGCACCTGGGACCGGAAAGAATGCGGGATTTCCTGCTCGTATTTTTCGAGAAACTTCTCGGCTTGGTCCGCGGTCTTTTTCTTCTTCAAATAGGCAAGGAAATCCATGAAGGTTTCCTGCTCTTCGGAAAGTTTTAGCAGGTCGATGTAGACCTGGAGCGCCTCATCGGTTTTATTCATTACCTGGTAGACAAGGAGAAGTTTTTCGGAAATATTCCTTGATTTCCCCGACCGGTCTATTTCTTTGTAAAGCTGTGCCGCGTCCTGATAACGCTTGGTGTCAAAATAAAGTCCGGCAAGCTGCGTCTTGAGAATTATGTTGGAGCTGTTGTCGTGGAGCGCCTTTTCCAGGTAGATGATTCTCCTGTCGATATCGGGACTGGTGTTGGCTTTGTGGAGCCAGTCCTTGTAATCGAGCTCGATCAGGAAAGAGACCTTGCCTATCGGCCGGTTCCAGAGCAACACCCTCATCTCGACAAGTTTTGGGTTTTCGAAAGATTCATTCGGGAAGAGGTCCTTTAATATTACGCCGGGTCTTTTGCCGATCTGTCTTAACTCGATATCCGATGAAACCACTCTGGTTCCCAAAGAAAGCCACCCGTCGGTTTTGACGCCTGCGAGTTGCAGAGAATCCCTCGGATTTACGATAACCTGGGAGTCGGGCAAAAGCAGCAGTTCCTGGCCGTTGTGCTGGAAATGCACGGCTACCAGTTTAGTCGGAAAGATTCTGAACGACGGGACGCCGCCCCCGGTCATGAAGAAAACGGAAGCGGCGCCCGATGCGAAAACCACGACGAAAAGGACAATAATGAGGAGGCGAGACGAGGATGGTCGCTTTTTCGCTTTTTCTCTTCCACCCGCCCTGCCTCGGCTGAAAGAACCGGTAGATGATCCATAAGGGTAACCCCGTCTTGAATTCATCTCCAGCATCACTCCATGTAGAGATCGGCTTCCTCGTATATTTTGCGGATTTCTTCGGCTCTGAGCAGCCGATGCCGGCCCGTCGCCAGCCTGCCCAAACGTACAGGGCCGTAAGCAATGCGCCTTATTTTCAAAACAGGGTGTCCGACCGCAAGGCCCATTCGCTTGATCTGGCGGTTCCAGCCTTGGTGCAGAGTAATCCTCAACCAGGCGGCGTTGGCAAGTTCCCTTATAATTTCGACTTGGGCCGGGCCGGTCAGACCCTCTTCAATCCGGACTCCTTTCCGCAGTTGTTCTATCGCTTTTTTGTCGGGAAGTCCCTTAATTTTTACATCGTATACTTTAGAAACTCCGTACCGGGGATGGAGAAGACGGTTGGCGAGTTCTCCGTCATTGGTGAGCAGGATGAGTCCCTCGGCGTCATAGTCCAGCCTGCCCACGGGGAAAATCCGCACTCCGAAATCGGGAAGAAAGTCCAGCACCGTCCTGCGGCCCAGGGGATCCGATGTGGTGGTGACGCACCCGCCGGGCTTGTTCAGGGCCACAATGACCCTCTGCCTTTTGAGAATGACGGGCTTCCCGTCCAGGCTAATGCGGTCCTCCACAGGATCGACCGTGCAACCGAGTTGCGCCCTCGCTCCGTTGACTTCCACCCGGCCCTGCCTGACCAGTTCTTCGGCGGCGCGCCTGGAGCCTACCCCGGCCTGCGCAAGAAATCTTTGGAGCCTCATATTCTAGAACTCAATACTCAAAACTCAAAACTAAAAACTCAAAACTAAAAACTATCAGATTCCAATGGCCCGGCGGACCAGTTCCATGGTAATCACTGACTCCCGCCTCGCTCTGGCGTTGCCCTCGGCTATGATTTCCTTTACCTCGCCAATCCGGCCCTCCAGCCAAATACGCCTTTCTCGTATCGGCGCAAGCTTGGCAAGGACATTGCCGATGAGGATCTTCTTGCACTCAACGCAGCCGATGCCAGCCGTGCGGCATCCTTCGGCAACCCGCTGGATCTCATCAGGCGAAGAATACAGCTTGTGATATGCGAAAACAGGGGAAATTTCAGGGTCGCCGGGGTCATGGCGCCTGACCCTCTGGGGATCGGTCATCATCTTGGATATTTTCTCCGTAATATCTTTTTCGGACTCCGTTATGAAAATGCAATTTCCGTAACTTTTGCTCATCTTCCTTCCATCAAGGCCCGGCAGCATGGGAGATTCGGTCAGCAGCCCGTCGGGAACGGGAAATATGTCGCATTTGTACATGAAATTGAACCTGCGCGCGATTTCCCTTGTCAGTTCGACGTGAGGCAGCTGGTCTTTCCCGACGGGAACGCCGTTTGCGCGGTATATGATGATGTCGGCGGCCTGAAGCACGGGATAACCTAGAAAACCGTATGTCCCCAGGTCCTTCTGATTGAGTTGCTGCTGCTGTTCCTTATAGGTGGGATTTCGTTCGAGCCAGGCCAGGGGGGTTATCATCCCCAGCAGAAGATAGAGTTCCGCATGCTCCTTTATCTCCGACTGGATGAATATCGTGGAAAACTTCGGGTCCAGCCCCACGCTTAACCAGTCCAGGATCATGTCCCAGGTATTGTCGCGGATCGCTTCCGGAGAAGCATAGTCTGTGGTAAGAGCGTGCCAGTCGGCGACAAAGAAATAACATTCGTACTGGTTCTGAAGCTGGACCCAGTTTTCCAGTGCCCCGTGAAGGTTGCCCAAATGAAGGCGCCCGGTGGGGCGCATGCCGCTTAATATTCTTTTCCTATCCGCCATGACGGCCCGTGTCTCCTTATTCACATCAGCATTCGCCAGAATATGCTTATAACCGGACCCACTACATAACTCCATATCCCGGAGGCAATCAACACCAGAACTATCAGCATCCCGTATCTTTCCATCCGCGCCATGGCAACTGCGACATGGTCCGGGGCCAGTCCCACAACGATCCTGCCGCCGTCCAGCGGAACAATCGGAAGAAGATTTATAACCATCAGCACCAGGTTGATCCGCACCGACAGACTCGCCATTATGTGGAGCGGCACTATTATCCTGCTCCATATGCCGGCGTGCCCAGTGCCTCCTCCGAATGTCAGATGAAAAATGATGGAACTGAAGACGGCTAGCACAAAATTGCTAAAAGGGCCGGAGAGGGCAACCAGCGCCATGTCCCTGCGTCCTCCCCGCAGGTTCCCGAAATTGACCGGCACGGGTTTGGCCCAGCCGAAAAGGAAGGGCGAACCCGTCAGCAGCAGGATCCCTGGAAGAATAATCGTCCCAAGGAGATCGATGTGCGAAATCGGATTAAGGGTGATCCGCCCCAGCATCCTTGCGGTGGGATCGCCGAGTTTTTCGGCAACCCAGCCATGGGAAACTTCGTGCAGAATAATGGCCAGCAACAGCGGTACTATCAAAAGAACAATTTCCTGCACGTGATCCATGTTCTTCCCCCTGCTCCCGTTAATGCTGTTCAAATCTCTTCAGACATCCGAAGCTAACAAAAATTCTTCATATCGGCCAATTGAACTTGTTCCGGGAAAAGTTCCGGCCGCCTCGACAGCAGGTACCCCAGCTCCTCCGCGCGATTGCGGACCTGCTTGTTGATCCTGGCGTCCAGAAGCTCCTCGAGCAACTGCCGGTAGATGGGGCCGGGAGGAATTCCCATCGCCTTCAGGTCTTTTCCCTTGAGTTCGGTCTGCATGTTTCTGTACCTGCTGAAATAATGGCTGACGGCTTTTCGCGTAGATTCCCTGTCGGCTTTGCCCATCAGGAAAAGCAGTTCTTCGGCCCTGAAAGGTAAAAGCGCCCGGTAGACATCGCTGGGTTTGTGGCTCGACACATCGGGGAAAAAGTATTTCAGAAGCCTTCCTGTGTTTTCCAGGGTCCACAGCATTCGATCCCGCTGGCCCCCCGTCAATAGAAGCCTTTCGCACGCCTCTTCGAGGCTCTGAACGCCAAGGTTTGAGAAAAGCCCGAGAAGATAGACCCACCAGAGCTCCAGCGGTTCGTCCAGAAAACTCAGCCGGTACCAGGAAATCACCTCCCGGAGCCTGCCAAAAAGGTTCTCCATTTTTCTGTCAAACTTGATGTGTTCCGACAAAGCCGGCATCACCCCGAATTCGGCCATTCTGCGAAGCGCTGGCACAGGGTTCTCTTCTTCGAGAATCAGCTTGATCTCGTGAAGTAAACGACGGCCCCCCAGTTTTTGAATCAGCCCCATGCGCACGGCGTTTCTAATCAGCGATGCGGTTTGTTTTCCAATCTTGAAACCAAACCTCTGTTCGAAACGAATGGCCCTGAGGATGCGCGTGGGGTCCTCGACAAAACTCAGGTTGTGAAGCACCCGTATGATCTTTTCTTTGATGTCCCGCTGCCCGCTGAAGAAATCGATCAGGTGCCCGAACTCGTCCGGGTTTAAAGCCAGGGCTAGCGTATTTATTGTAAAATCCCTCCGGTAGAGGTCCAGCTTAAGCGAGCTGAATTCCACAATCGGCAGAGCGGCCGGATGCTGATAATACTCGAACCTTGCCGAAGCTATATCCACGGTTTGCCCGTCGGGAAAAACAAGCATGGCGGTGTTGAACTTTTTGTGCAGCTTGGACTTTATCCGGTGCTTTTCCGCAAAAGCCCTGGCAAATTCGATGGCATCGCCTTCCAGGACAATGTCTATATCGAAATTGGTGCCGCGCAGGAGCAGGTCACGGACGAAGCCGCCCACCGCGTATGCCCGGAATTTCAGGCTTTCGGCCAGCACGCCGAATTCCCTGAGCGTTTGAATTATGCTTTTCGGAAGCTGCTCCGCCAGAACGGACTGGATGTTTTTCCGCTTCGACCAGTGCGCCAGTGCGGTCTCATCATAGAGACGATTTTCGTCGTTATGCTCTTCCAGCATGAAATCGAGCAGGTCGCGGCGAGTGATCACCCCGAGCACTTTGCCTTTATCGACGACAGGCAGAATGCGCTGATGCCGCTCGACCAGATGGGTCTGGATTTCGAGGAGGCTGGCGTTGGGCTCCACAAATGCGACGTCCGTATTCATGAACTCGGCCACGGTCTGTTGC
>DASPQK010000054.1:0-12724 GCA_035624985.1 Syntrophobacteraceae bacterium
CATTCGCTGACGGTTCCTTCTGCCGCGTCCTCTGATCGACATTTCCCGATTTTCTTCACCGAGAATTGAAAACTTTATGTCCCACCTCCTGGCAGGTAGAAGCCGCCCCAGCCGGTCAGGCCATTCGATTACGGCCACCCCGCCCCCGAAAAGCGCTTCCTGCCAGGGCAGCGTGTCCAGTTCATCGATGCCCGAAATCCGGTAAAGGTCCAGGTGGAACAGATGAAGCCGCCCCGCATACTCGTTTATGATGGTAAATGTCGGGCTGGTCACCCTTATTTCGGGAGAAACGCAAAGGCCTCTTGCAATGCCCCGCGTAAGAAGCGTTTTGCCCGAAGCGAGTTCTCCCCAGAGCGCAAGGATATCGCCGGCCTCCAGAAGTTCCCCCATCCCGGCGCCCAGAAGCAGAGAACATTCTTCACCGGGCGAATTGAAAAAGAATTCTTTAATCCTGTAAATCCTGCAAATCCTGTCTAAGGTTTTTTGTCTTTTGCCTTCTGCCTTTTTTATCTTTCCCCTGATCCAGCAAATCCTGTCTAATAACGAGTTGCGTTCAAGATTGGGAGGACATGAACCCCACCGCTACGTAGGGCAGGGCTTTACGCCCTCCCGAAGGCAACGATTTGAACGCAACCTGCCTAAGGTTTTTTGTCTTTCGCCCCTTGCCCTTATCCCGTAATCCCGTGAAACGCGGAACTGTTCGCCGCTTCGAGTTCTCCCAATACCCCCGGGACCTCGTCAAGCATGTCCGATGCCAGGAGCCCTCTGGTCGATACCCCATCGAACAAACGGTCGCACGCGGCGCCGTGAACGTATACCCCCAGGGATGCAGCCTTGAAAGCATCGAATCCCTGGCCGAGCAGGCCGGCGATAATCCCCGTCAGCGTGTCTCCCATTCCTCCGCTGGCCATTGCGGGATTTCCGGTGCTGTTGATCGCGAGCTTTCCATCCGGCGTGGCAATGATGGTCCGATGGCCTTTCAGCACCAGCACGACGCCGTAGTCGCTGCTGAACTTAGATGCGGATTCGAGCCGGTTGCGCTGAACATCCGATACCGTGCAGTGACAGATGCGGGCCATTTCACCCGGATGCGGCGTGAGCACAAGTGGGACCCGTGCTTTGCGCAGGATGGCCGGATCCTCGGATACAGCCGTAATCGCGTCGGCATCCAGCACCATCGGGCAGCCCGCATTCTCCAGAAGTTCTCTGACAAGAGCAGCCGTATCCTCGTTTGTCGAAATTCCCGGCCCCATCGCCAGGGCTTGCTTTCCTTGCAGGAAATCAAGAATTTGGTGAAGGGCTGCCGAAGATGGGGTCTTGTAAGCAGTCTCGGCAATGGGCAGGGTCATCGCCTCGGTCAGCTTTACCTCCAGAATTGCGTTGAGGCTTTCCGGAATGAAAAGCGTCACGAGGCCGGCCCCGGCTCTCCCGGCGCCAATGCACAGAAGTGTCGCCGCCCCGGTCTTGCCTGGCGAACCCGCCAGGACACAAACGTGTCCCGCGCGTCCCTTGTGTGTTGCGGGATGGCGTGGCTCGATCCAGGAAGAAACCAGTTCTGCGGTGAGCCAGTAGCGCTGGATGCCGGCGGATTGGGCAAGGCCCGGCGGAATTCCTATGTCGATAACTTCGACCTGTCCGGCCAGTTCCGGCCCCCGTTCGATCAGGTGGCCGATTTTTAAAAACCCGAATGTGGCCGTGGCTGTGGCCTTGACGGCGGCGCCAAGAGGCAGGCCGGTGGTCGCGTCAAGTCCGGAAGGAACATCGACTGCCAGCACCGGAATATCCAGGCCGTTCACTTTCTCGATTATGTCCCGGTAAAGACCCTTCACCTCGCTCTTGAGCCCGGTCCCCAGAATCGCGTCGATGACTGCGCCGCTGTCGCGGATCGGTTTCCATTGAGTGTCGAAATCCGCCCCCTCGTCCCACACCGATATGGGAATTCCGATCTTTTCAACGATCTTGAAGTTTGTCAGCGCGTCCCCGCTCAACTTCTGGGGAGATCGAAGACATACCACTCTTACCTGCGCCCCTTTTGAATGATATATTCTGGCCAGCGCGAAACCGTCGCCCGCGTTGTTGCCGGTTCCGGCCACCACGGCGATCGGCCTCTCAGTCAGGTTGGGGACTACGCGCAGGAAGAAGGCGGCGGCGCCCTGTGCGGCGTTTTCCATCAGAACGATCCCCGGAATTCCAACTTCGCGAATGGTCTGCTCGTCCAGCGAGGCCATTTCCTTGGCGCTCAGTGCCAGCATCGTTTCTCACCTCCCGAAAAAAATCCTGTTGCCCAAGGACTACTATAGCAAGCGTCAAAAGAAAGTTGACAAGATCTTACGGCCCGTGGGATGTCTTTCTTTGTTTTCCGACATCCGACCCCCGATTAGATACACTTCGGGGGCCGGCTTTCTGTCGTGCGTTATAAATCCACCCTCCGGGCTTCACCCTTAAGTTTGTTCTCGTTCGCGTCCTCGCGCCCGGTCTGTCTGGCGGGCGCCTGCCGGAGGACCAAAAATACCATATCGAAATTGAAATAATCATTCAAAATTTTGCCCCCCAAGGGGGTAAAAGCCCGTTGCCTATCTTGACCGGCAGGTTAAAATTCAAAATTCTTTGTCGCAGTTGGACTGGCGTCTTGTGGAAGGCATGACTATATAGACTCCTTAGTCGTGCATTTTGTCCGCTTTCTCATTCATGTTCCGGTTTCACCGATCCTTTCGGAGTCTTAGCTCTCGGTAGAAAAAATATACTGATCGAGTTAACCGGTTCGTCATTTTTGTTTCGAGCCAGAGGAGACTTGCCTGTGATCTCCCAAAAGCTTATGACCGACTTTCTGGCTGTGACCCTGTATCTGTTCGCAGGGCTCGTCTTTGCCCTGGCCGCCGTAATCGTTCCCAGGCTTATTGTCCGCAAAAGTGAGGGAGCGTTTCGCGAAGCGACCTACGAAAGCGGAATGGAAACGATCGGCAGCGCCTGGATGCAGTTTACGGTTGTCTATTACATCTACGCCCTCATCTTCCTCGCCTTCGATGTTGATGTGCTCTATTTGTTTCCAGTCGCGCTCGCTTACGGCAGATACGCCTCCCGCGATCTTATCGAGCTCATGGTCTTCGTGGGAATTTTGTCCCTGGCGATTGTCTATGCCTGGCGAAAAGGAGTTTTTGAATGGCAAAAAAGGTGAGAGAGCAGGGCGCGCCGCTTGTCCAGTTCGCTCTTCTTGACCGTGTTCTAAATCTTGCGCGCGCCAATTCTTTGTGGCCGATGACCTTCGGCCTGGCGTGCTGTGCAATCGAAATGATGGCCGCCGGGGCTTCGCGCTTCGACCTGGACCGCTTCGGCGCAGGTGTTTTCAGGCCCTCTCCGCGCCAGTCCGATGTCATGATCGTTGCGGGAACCATAGCCAGGAAAATGGCCCCTGCTATCAAAATGCTCTGGGACCAGATGCCCAGCCCCAAGTGGTGCATTGCGATGGGCAACTGCGCCATTTCCGGCGGTCCTTTCGAATATGACGAGCAGTATGCGATTGTGCCCGGGGCGCATCTTATCGTTCCGGTGGACATCGTGATCCCGGGATGTCCTCCCCGGCCCGAAGCTCTCATCCAGGGGATTCTGGCCCTTGAGGACAAAATCACCGGTGGTGAGCGCAAAAACGTTCTGCGCCGTTTCAAAAGAATCTCGGAGGCCCTGAACTGATATGAAGGTAAAGGATATAGAAGGAGTAATGCGCAGCAAATTTCCGGACGCGCCCCTCCACATGGACGAGTCCGGATTGACGGGGGCTCTGTGGTCAATGGCGGTGCCGATCTCGGGCATCAGGGACGCGGCAGGGGCGTTCGACGCCGCTGGCTTTTTCCTTGAGTCCATAACGGCTCTGGATTTTGAGGATACCTTCGAACTGGTTTACCACTTCAACTGCTATGAACCCATGTCGCGGGTGGTGGTAAGGGTGTTGTGCGGCCACGGCCAGGTCCCGCCCTCAATTTGTGACATCTACCGGGGCGCGGTTTGGCTCGAACGCGAGGTACATGACTTTTTTGGGATCGAGTTTTCCGGCAATCCGGACATGAGACCTTTGCTGTTGCCTGAAGATGCTGACTATCATCCGCTCAGGAAGACCTTCGGCAAGGTCGGCGCCTACCATAAGCGGGAAGTGATTTATGGCTGAACAGGATACGACTCGGGCCTCTCAGAGGGTTTACACGTTAAACCTCGGACCGCAGCATCCCAGTACTCACGGTGTTCTCCGGGTCCTTCTCGACCTGGATGGCGAATACATCGTCAAAGCCGACCCGGTCATAGGATACGGTCACCGGGGCCACGAGAAGATGGGAGAAAACAGGCAGTACAGGCAGTTTCTCCCGAACACCAGCAGGATGGATTACCTCTCCGGGATGCTCTTCAATCATGGGTTCGTCCTCGCGGTTGAAAAACTTGCCGGTATCCAGGTCCCGGAGCGCGCCAAATATATCAGGGTGATCGCCTCCGAACTCAATCGCATATCGAGCCACCTGCTCTGGTTCGGAACATACTTGTTGGACCTGGGCGGGTTTACGCCCTTTCTGTATGCATTTGACGACCGCGAGCAAATTCTCGATATTCTGGACTCCGTCAGCGGTTCAAGGCTCACATACTCCTATTGCCGCTTCGGCGGCGTCTCTCGTGACATCGACAGCAAATTCATCGACATGACCCGCGCTTTTCTCAAGCGTATGGAGAAGCGCTGGGCCGATTACGACGGCCTGGTGACCAAAAATATCATTTTCATACGCCGCACCAGGGATGTGGGCGTCATTGACGCAGAACTCGCCCGTCGGTATGGAGTCACGGGACCCAATCTGAGAGCTTGCGGAGTGGCTTTCGACGTTCGCAGGAGCGAACCCTATGAAGTCTACGACAGATTTGAATTTGAAGTTCCAACGGGCTCCAGGGGCGACGCTCTGGACCGCTATTCTGTGCGCTTCATGGAGATGCGGCAGAGCTGCCGCATAATCGCTCAGGCCCTGGATCACCTTCCGCAGGGAGACTTCATGGCCGGCAAGGTCCCCCAGAAGCTCGCTCCTCCCAGGGGTGAAGTCTATTCGGCCTTTGAAAGCGCCAGGGGTCTTAGCGCCTATTACCTGGTGAGTGACGGCGGCCCCGGCCCTTATCGGTGCCATATCAGGGTCCCCAGCTTTGGCAATTTGAATGTTCTAAACGACGTGCTGCCCGGCACGCTGGTTGCCGACGCCATTTCAATTCTGGGCAGCATCGACGTGGTAATTCCGGAAATCGATAGATAGTGTTCGGGAGGCCGTGCAATTGTCATATTTGCTGAGTTCCGAGTGGTCCCGGTTAATTTTGGGCCTGTTGGTCGCAGTAGGTTTTTCGCAGTTGAACGCCCTGTTCCTGGTATGGCTCGAACGCAAGATCGCCGGGCATATCCAATTGCGCCCCGGCCCCATGGAGGTCGGCCCTCACGGTTTGCTTCAAACCATCGCCGATGCCGTCAAACTGATGGGAAAAGAGCTTATATTGCCGCTCAAGGCCGACAGGAAGCTCTTTTTCGTCGCTCCCGTTCTTGTTTTTACGCCCGTTCTGGTCGGGTTTCTCGTCCTTCCCTTCGCCAAAAACATGATTATCCATGACTTAAACGTTGGGGTCCTCCTGATTTTCGCCTTCTCCACGTTCACGGTTCCGGCCATTCTTAGCGGCGGATGGGCTTCTAACAATAAATACGCGCTCCTGGGCGCGGTCCGGTCGGTGGGCCAGAATGTCGCCTATGAAATCCCCCTTCTGCTCGCCGCTATGAGCATCGTTCTCATGGCCAATTCCCTTAGTTTCTCGGAAATTGTCCATGCCCAACGCCGCCTTTGGTTTATTTTCGTCCAGCCGGTCGCAGGCATAATCTACCTGATCAGCGCAACCGCTGAAACCAACAGGGCGCCGTTCGATATCCCGGAAGCCGAATCGGAACTTGTGGCAGGGTTCCATACCGAGTACAGCGGGATGGGCTTCGGGCTTTTTTTCCTCGCCGAATACACCAATATGTTTATCGTGTGCGCCGTCGCAACGAGCCTGTTTTTCGGCGGCTGGACGGGGCCGTTCGGAATAAGCCTCGGAATACCTGGAATAGTCTGGTTTCTCTTTAAAACCTACGTGCTGATTTTCCACCTCATGTGGGTGCGCTGGACCTTTCCCCGCGTAAGGTTCGACCAGTTGATGAATTTCGCCTGGAAGGTCTTGATTCCAATCAGTCTGGCAAATTTCGTCGTGACGGCCGTTGTTGTCAAATTCGTTTGATTCTGGAACGGAATCGAAAATGAACATCTTTAGGGAAATATTTTATGGCGGCCTCAGTCTGATAGTTGGAATGACGGTTACCGCCAGGCGGCTTTTCCGCCCGCTGGTGACCGTCCAGTATCCCCGCCGAAGGATCCCGCTCTCCGAAGCCTACAGGGGGCATATAGAACTGAAATTCTTCGAAGATGCCGGCGCCCATAAATGTATCGTCTGCTTTAATTGTGAGAAAACCTGCCCAAGCGGCGTCATTCGTCTAGAGGGTGTAAAACTCAGGGAAAAGGGCCCCAAAACGTTGACGGGTTATCTCATCGATTTCAGCTTGTGTTCGCTTTGCGGCCTTTGCGTCGAAATCTGTCCCACACAGACTTTGCAATATTCCGGGCAATACGAGTTGGTGGGAGAGACGCGCTCGGACTGCCTGATTGACCTGTTGGCAAGGTTGAATAAGCGGGTCGAACAAAAGGAAAAGACAGCCAAGAACTGAAAACTCAAAACTAACAACTAAACTCAAAACTCCTCCACTCTTCTAAAGGCATGCATATGGAAACTTCCGGCCTTGACATTATGATGCAGGCGGTCTTCTGGGGCATGGTCGGTCTGACTGTCGCGGGGGCGTGGATCGCGGTATTTCCCCGAAATATCCTTTATAACGTTTTGGGCCTTGCGCTCGCTCTGACGGGCATTGGGGCTCTGTTCGTCTGTCTGGGCAGTCCCTTCATCGGCCTTATGCAGCTCCTCATCTACGTGGGCGCCGTCTGCATCGCGATCGTGTTTGCCATAATGCTTTCCCGTCCGATGCACCTGGAGGTGCCGCCCTGGCCACCTTCCAAACTGGCCATGGGGGTCGTCGCCAGCACGGTCTTCTTCGTCGCGGCGGTGAGCCTGGCCCTCAAGACCGATTGGACTCCCTCGCCGGACCGGGTTTCGGACACCTCGCTCTGGTCGGTCGAAAAGATCGGCGAGGCGCTGCTTACACGCTACGAACTGGTTTTTGAAGTCATCTCGCTTGTGCTGCTCGTGGCGATTATCGGTGCGGTGATAACCGCAGGATTCAGCCGGAGGTTAAGCCCTTGAACAACCTGTCAACTTATCTCATTATCTCGGCCCTTCTTTTTTCCCTCGGCCTCCAGGGAATACTCCTTCGCCGCAACCTGATCGGAATGCTCATCTCGGTCGAACTCCTGCTCAACGCGGCCAACCTCAACTTCATGGCCTTTAACCGCTTCCTCAATGCGGACCCCGTTGCGGGGCAGGTGATTGCGCTTTTCGTTATGGGCCTGGCGGCCGCCGAGGCTGCAATCGGCCTGAGCATCATTCTGGCCCTTTTTCGCACAATGCACTCGATAAACATCGAACGTGCTCAGAAGCTACGAGGATAGAACCCCATGGGCGCATTCCTTGGTGATCCCATCCTGTTGGCGACCGTTCTGGGCACAAATCTGCCGTTTATTTCGATGGCTGCCGTCCTGCTCTTCACGGCGCCCAATCCCGCGCTTTCAAGCAAAATCTCCGTGGCGGCAATAGCCGCTGGTGCGGTCTGCTCGATTTTCCTGCTCGCAGTGCTTCACGGCGGCTCGCCCGTCGTATATCGCACCCTCTGGTTCAATTCCGGAAACCTCGACATCTCCTTCGGCTATTATCTGGATTCGCTGAGTCTTCTTATGCTCGCCATCGTGGGGGTCATCGCATGCCTTGTGCAGATTTACTCCCTTGGATATATGGCGGGCGACCCCGGATACAGCCGCTATTTCGCCTTCCAGTCCCTTTTCGCCTGGGCCATGATGAATATGGTCGTTGCGGGAAGCTTGATCCAGTTGTTCATATTCTGGGAAATGGTTGGCCTTGCGTCCTATTTTCTGATAGGTTTTTACTACGAGAAGTGGAGCGCTTCGCAGGCCGGCAAAAAAGCCTTTGTGATGAACAGGGTAGGGGACGTGGGCTTTTTTCTCGGCTTGATCTGGCTTCTGATCGGCTTTGGCAGCCTCGGTATCCCCGAACTCAATCACGCGGCCGACGCCAACGCTCTGCCACAGGGCCTGCTTACGGTCTCGGCGCTTCTGATCTTTTGCGGCGTTGTGGGCAAAAGCGCCCAGTTTCCGCTCCTGACCTGGTTGCCCGACGCCATGGAAGGTCCCACCCCCGTCAGCGCCCTCCTGCATTCGGCAACCATGGTCGCCGCAGGCGTCTACATGTTCGGCAGAATTTTTCCCTTCTTTGCCGCTTCCCCCGATGCCATGGCCGTCGCCCTGGCGATCGGTACGGTTACCATGCTTCTGTCGTCCACCATGGCGATGGTCACATACGATCTTAAACAGGTCTGGGCTTATTCCACTGTCAGCCAGCTCGGAATGATGGTGATGGCCCTCGCCGCAGGCGGATATTTCGCAGGGGTCTTTCATCTCACGACCCACGCGGGCTTCAAGGCCCTGCTCTTTCTTTGCTCCGGCATCTTCATCCATCAGTTCCACACCAACGACATGCGCATAATCGGCAAACAGGGAGGCCGCAGGCTGGTTATCCCCATGGCGTGCATTGCGGTCGGCGCTCTTGCGCTCTCAGGGGTTTTCCCATTCTCCGGGTTTTTCAGTAAAGAAGCCGTCCTCGCCGTCCTTGCCGCTCAGCCGAGCAGGATCTGGCTTGCGGCAGGTCTTTTGGGCGCCGTCATGACAGCTTATTACAGCTTCCGGCTGATTTTCCACATCCTGCTCCCCAGGGGCGGGATCGAGGAAAAGCGCCACGACGCGCATGCTCACAGATATCACGAACACGAAGGAGAACGCCGCGGCTACATTTTCTGGGCGATGGCGATTCCAGTGATCGTTCTTGCCGGGGTAACCCTCGCGCTGGGCTTTTTCGAACATCCCATCGAGCATTTTCTCGTGAACTCCAATACGGTGCAACCTGCTCTGCACCCGGCGCACGGGACAGGCGCGCAAGTTGACGGCGGCGGCGCGCCGCTCACGATTATGGGGATTTCAGCCGGCCTTTTCGGCATCCTTCTGGCTTGGTTCGAATATGGAAGAAAAGGGGCTGACCGTAAAGGCTTTCTAAGTTACTTCCCCGCTATTTGGAAGCTTTTCGACTCCAGGTGGTTCCTCGATGCTTTCTACCGCAGGAGTCTGGACTTGTTTGTCTACGGCGGCCTTACAAACCTCTTCACCAGAAACGACCGCCGTGTAATAGACGGCGGTATCGACGGGATATGCTTTTTTACCGAAAGCGGCGGGCGCCTCTTCAGCTTCCTTCAGTCCGGAATGCTTCAGTACAATTTGCTCTTGATGGTGCTGGCGGTCGGAGGCGCTGTTCTCTATCTGCTTATGTGATGTGATTTGGAAATTTTGCTTTTATACGAAGTTGCGGTTGCGTTCAGACAGGAAAGAAAAGATGCCAAAGAGCGTGATGAGCATTGCCCCCCATACCCCCTTCGCCGTAGCGCCGAGGGCTGGGCCTCACGCAGCCCGCCCTCCCACCCGCGCGTGCGGCCGAAATTCCGGGGGGTGCAGTGGAATCATTCCCATAAGCGCTAACTTAAAACCTTATCGAGGGATGACATCTGTAGGGGCGGGGTTTATCCCCGCCCGGTTTATCCCCGCCGGGTTTATCCCCGCGCTGAAGAGGCCTGCCGCCGCGCTTGGCGGGGTCGACGATTCTCCAACTCCAGGGTCTTGACTATGGAAATGGCCGGTTTTCCAGTCCTTACCGCGATCCTTATGACCAATGTTTTGGGATTGCTCGTCATTCTGTTCATTTCGCCTGAAAAAACCAGGCTGATAAAACAGGTCAGCCTTGCCGCCGCAACGGTCGGGCTGGTCCTCTGCATCTGGCTCTATCTTTCATACGATCGCCGAATGGGCGGCCTCCAGTTCGTCGAACGGGTCCTGTGGGTAAAGAATCTTGGAATATACTGGTTTAACGCCGTGGACGGAATGAATCTCCCCATGCTGCTCCTGACCTCCATAGTCCTGTTTACCGGCATCTGGACGATGTGGGAACTGGAATACAGGGTAAAGGAATTCTTTGCGCTGATGCTCCTGCTGGTGGCGGGCGTCTACGGCGTCTTCATGTCCATGGACCTTTTCTGGATTTTTGTCTGGTACGACGTTTCGCTATTTCCGATGTACCCGCTCATCGCCATTTGGGGAGGCACGCGCAAAGAATACGGCGCGATGAAGCTCACGCTTTACCTGCTCGCCGGAAGCGCCCTCATTTTGCCGGCGATAATCTTTCTCTGGGTCCAGGGCGGAGCGCATACCTTCGATCTGTTCGAACTTCAGAGAATCGGCTTTAGCGCCTACGATCAGAAATTGGCTTTCATTATGCTCTATTTCGGGTTCGGGATACTCGCCGCCGTCTGGCCCTTGCATACATGGTCGCCGGTCGGCCACGTCGCGGCCCCGACAGCCGTGAGCATGATCCACGCCGGCGTTCTGATGAAGCTTGGCGCTTATGGAATTCTGCGGATCGCTATGACGCTGTGCCCGGAAGGGTTGCACTTCTGGTCGCACCTGATGGCCCTTCTGGCCTGTATCGGGATTGTTTACGGAGCCTTGGTCGGCCTTGCGCAGACCGACTTGAAGTATGTCATCGGCTACTCGAGCGTCTCTCACATGGGAGTGGTAGGGCTGGGACTTGCTACGATGTCGGTAAACGGCATAAACGGCGCGGTTTTCCAGATGTTTGCCCACGGCGTCATGACGGCCCTTTTCTTTTCTTCCGTGGGCTACATTTACGACCGCACGCACACCAAGATCATCCCCGAACTGGGAGGGTTGTCCAAGACAATGCCGATTGCTTCCTCCTTTTTTATCATCGCGGCTCTGGCGGGTATCGGCGTGCCCCTGATGGCGAGCTTCTGGGCGGAACTGCTCGTCTTCATAGCCGCCGTAAAGGCTTATCCGCTCGGCGGCATCGCGGCGCTCGCAGGTCTCATAATAAGCGCGCTGTTCATGCTGCGGGTCGTGCAGAGGACCTTCTACGGCGATTGTAACCCCAGGTGGGAGCACCTTGCCGATGTTTCCGCCTTTCTTGCCGTGCCGCGAATAATGTTGGTGGGCATCATCATTTTCTTCGGCATGTTTCCCGGGATTATGCTCGATGTTATTCAGAGCGCGGTTATTCCGTTTGCAAGTGGGTTCTAGGGGCGCGCGGTAAAGGGAACGTGATGAAGGATTTCATGCATTTTCTTCCTGAATTGTTCTTCATTTTCGGGGCTCTTCTCTTTTTTGTCTTCTCATTGAGAAAGATCGCGATCCCGGACCTCTACTACAGGTATGCGGTCATTGTCGCCGTTGCCGGGCTGCTGGTTGCCTTGGCCTGTTCATGCGAGCAGGGGGTGCTCTTTTTCAACTGCTACAGGGTGGACCTCTTCAGCCAGGTCTTCAAAGTCCTGCTGGCCCTCGGCACGGTCTGGGTGATTTTCTCATCCCGCGAGCTCAGGGGAATCGACCCCATGCAGCACGCCGAGTATTACTTCCTTATCTTCGTCTGTACGCTCGCCATGATGATGCTGGTAAGCTCGGTCGAGCTGCTTACTATTTACGTTTCCATAGAGCTTTCCTCCTACTCACTCTATCTGCTCGTTCCGATGCGGCGTAATGCCGACGAATATGTCGAAACGGGCATCAAGTATTTCATGGTAGGGGTGACGGCCTCGGGCCTGATGCTCTTCGGCATAAGCCTTCTGTTTGGAATGGCCCATACGACTTACGTGCCCCAACTGATAAGGACGCTGCCCGGCATTATCGCTCAGCCCGCAGTTATAGTCGGACTGGTGCTGGCCCTATCCGGGTTCTTTTTCAAGCTGGCCCTGTTTCCGTTCCATAGCTGGGCGCCCGACGTTTACCAGGGCGCTGCAAACCAGGTTACCGCCTACATTGCAACGGCGTCCAAAATGGCCGCTGCGGCGATGATCATCCGGTTTGCCGGCCTGTCCGCCGGGGCAAGTCCGGCAATGATAAAACTGCTGATAGTTCTCTCCGTCCTGTCGATGACTTTCGGAAATCTTGTGGCCCTCATTCAGAGGGACCTGAAGAGGCTCCTGGCATATTCCGCAATCGCCCATGCGGGCTATATCCTCATTGGGATACTTTCCCTCACGGGCCGGGGCTTTGCCGGCGCAATCTATTACGCGATGGCCTACCTGGTGATGAATTACTCGGTATTCATCGTCGTCATTAAACTCGCCGCCGATGGGCGTAACTTGCTGATAAAGGAACTGGCCGGCCTGCATAAGCGCTCGCCTCTTCTAGCCTTGACCCTTATGGTGGGCTTGTTCGGACTCGCCGGCATCCCCCCCACGGCAGGCTTTATGGGAAAATTCTTCGTGTTCGCCGCAGCTCTGGAAAAAGGCTACCTCCTCCTGGTCGTCATCGGTATGATAAACGCAACCATATCACTCTATTACTATCTTATCGTCATCAGGGCTGCCTACCTGCTCCAGCCCGTAAAGGAA
>DASPQK010000055.1:0-24519 GCA_035624985.1 Syntrophobacteraceae bacterium
AATATCAGCTACCAGGAAGCTCTCATCATTGCCATGAAGAAAGAAGAAAAAGCCCTGGAGTTCTATTCGGGCTGGAAAAACAAGTGTATGAACGAAAAAGCTTCAAAGCTTTTCCAGGTGCTGGAAAATGAGGAGGAAAAGCACAAACGCAAGCTCGAAAAACTCTATGATGAGGAGATACTTACCTGGGACTAGGTAAATAAGGACTGAGAACTGCCTCCAAGGTCAGGATAAATTCGGACTGAGAAGTGGAGAGGAAAAACACCGTCCTGTTGCAAGAAGTTTCCTGACAGGTGCTGAAAAAGCATTGAGGTTGGATTCTGGCACTTTTTCAGCACCCTGCAAGAAGAGCACTCAGCACTTGCTTTTGTCGGAAAGGCAACTAAAATTTATAGTTGAATTTGCAAGAATGGATCGTTTTGGTGAAAGGTATCTCGATGCAGGGCGAACCTCCAAATTTTCCGGATCAGGAAACTCTCGAAAAAGAGCTTAGCGACTATCTCTCCAAAAAATATGGCTATCGGATTAAGGTCATTTCACCCATGATGTCCACCGAGCACCCTCGTGAACCTGGGGAGAGCGAAAAGAAACCAGGCGGGGTCGAGAACATAAGGTTCGACATGAAACCGGATGAACTTGAATCCTACCTGAACCGTTACATCATTCGGCAAGACGAGCCCAAGGCGGTTTTGGCCACCAAAATCTGCACCCATTACAATCGCATAAGATACCTCAAGGGCCTGGCAAGGTTTGGCAGCGAACCGATGGTTGGAAGGATAAAGAACAATATTCTTCTGATCGGTCCCACAGGCGTGGGCAAGACTTACCTGGTCAAGTTGATCGCACAGAAGCTCGGAGTGCCGTTTGTAAAGGGTGACGCCACGAAATTCAGTGAAACCGGATACGTTGGCGGGGATGTGGAGGACCTGGTTCGGGAATTGGTGATTCAGGCCGATGAGGACATCGAACTAGCCGAGCATGGAATCATTTACATCGACGAGATCGACAAAATCGCTTCCTCACAGCACCTTATCGGCCCGGACGTTTCCCGCACAGGTGTGCAGAGGGCGCTTCTAAAGCCGATGGAAGAGACTGAGGTGGACCTCAAGGTGCCGCACGATCCGGTCTCGCAGATGCAGGCGATTGAGCAATATCGAAAAACGGGGAAACGGGAAAAGCGCACTGTCAACACCAAGAACATACTCTTTATCATGAGCGGGGCTTTCAACGGTCTTGCCGAGATGATCAAAAAGAGGCTCCAGAGCCAGGAAATCGGTTTTGGCGCCCATGTGCACAGCCGAGAAAACGATATTCGGTTTCTCAAGCACGTCAAGGCTGAGGACTTGATTCAATACGGGTTCGAGAGCGAATTTGTGGGCAGGCTTCCCGTGGTGGCAGTCCTTGAACCGCTCGATGTGGAGGATTTGCGTCAGATTCTGAAAAACCCCAACAACCCCATCATCAACGCCAAGAAAGAAGACTTCAGGAGCTACGGAATCGATATCCGCTTTGAGGATGAAGCGCTGAGCAATCTTGCCGAGAGGGCCTATCTGGAAAAAACAGGTGCGCGCGGTCTTGTCAGTGTGCTTGAAAGGGTCGTTTTACCTTTTGAAAAGAAACTGCCCTCAACGGCGATAGGGCATCTGGCCATTACCGGCGAGGTCGTGAAAAACCCCGAAGACGAGCTGGAACGCCTGGTAAAGAATCCGGAAACAGCGGCGAACTTCAAAGCTTACCGCAAGCTGGTCGATGAGGAAAGAACCGCCGCCAGAGAAAGAGTCCTCAAGCTTAGGAAAGATTTTGTAGACAGATATCCGCTCATTTTCAATTCGGAGAGGACCGATTTGGTTTTGAACCATCACGTCAAAACCGGAATCCCTGTGGAAGCCGTGTTTAAGGAAGTTCAGGTGCTATACGACCAGGTCAGGATGTTCGAGTCCGATTTCTATGGAAAACACGGTTTCAAGATTCATTTCAACGAACAGGCGATCAATGAAATCCTCGTGCAGGCTCTGGACCGCAATGAGAGCGCAACGGCGGTGTGTCAGAGAATTTCTGTGGACTATGACTACGGATTCAGACTGATAGCCGATCGAAGCGGGCAGACCCAATTTATCATTCCCAAAGAAGCTGTTGCCGACCATCAGAAATACCTCGATGACCTGATCCGTGAAAGTTACAAGCAATATCCTTTGAAACCCGGCGAGTTTGTCAAAGAGAGATAGGATGATAGGCATATCAAAGCTTTACTGCGGCGCAGTCGAGCCCTCGGATGCCCTGCGCTATGGGCGTCACAGCGCCAGGCTGCCCTCACATCTGCTCCAGTTTTCTTCGGATAAGACGCCGGTCGTCGTCTGGAACGTCACGCGGCGGTGTAATCTCAAATGCCTGCATTGCTACGCGCATGCAACAGACGAGGAATTTCCGGGAGAGCTTACCACCGGCGAGGGCAAGGCCGTCCTGGACGATCTTGCAGCTTTCGGCGCCCCGGTGGTACTTTTTTCCGGCGGTGAACCGCTGGTAAGGCCAGATCTTGTAGAACTGGCCCAGTACGCAGTCGGCAAGGGCATGCGCGCGGTGATTTCAACCAACGGGACGCTGATCGGCCCGCGTTTGGCGGGCGTTCTCAAAGAGGTGGGCCTTTCCTATGTCGGGATAAGCCTGGATGGGCTCAGCGAGGTAAATGACCGGTTCAGGGGAGTCAAGGGCGCCTTCAGTAAGGCCATGGACGGCATTATGGCCTGCCGGGAAGCCGGAATAAAGGTTGGGTTGCGCTTTACGATGAATCGGCTAAACGTCCGCGAGATTCCCGCAATATTCGATCTTCTGGAAAAGTATGAGGTCCCTCGAGTCTGTTTCTATCACCTCGTATATGCAGGGCGGGGAAGCGATCTGATGAAGGAAGACCTTTCCCACCGGGAAACGCGCGAGACGGTAGACCTCATAATCGACAGGACCGCCGATCTGCACGCACGCGGCATGGCCAAGGAGGTGCTAACGGTGGACAACCACGCCGATGGTCCCTACCTGTACCTGCGGATGTTGCGGGAGAATTCCTCCAGGGCGGCGGAAGCGCTGGAACTGCTCCAGATGAATGAGGGCAACAATTCCGGGCGGGGAATCGGCTGCATCAGTTGGGACGGAAGCGTTCATGCCGACCAGTTCTGGAGACACTATTCTTTCGGAAACGTCAAAGAGCGTAAGTTCAGCGAAATCTGGACAGACCTTTCCAACCCCCTGATGAAAAGATTAAAGGACAAAAAGCTCTATGTGAAGGGACGCTGCGCGGAATGCAGATGGCTATCCATTTGCGGGGGCAATTTCCGCGTGCGCGCCGAGGCCGCCACCGGCGACCTGTGGAACTGCGACCCGGCATGCTACTTGAGCGATGAGGAAATTGCGAAATGAAAACACCCGGTCCTATCCTACCCTTTGCATGTCGGATGCGGGAGTGAGGGGGTTTGGTCCCGCGCGGCGCGGTACTGCACCCATCGCTGCGAAACTCCTATGGAAGCTGTTTCGTTACTCTGGAAAGCACCTGGCCTGCAAGAGATATATGGCGCTGGCCGTACTCTTTTACCAGTGAAGCGGTCTCGTTCAGGCTGTGCCCCTTCCTGCACCCTGCAAGCTTGATGAGCATCGGCAGATTCATTCCGCAGATCACCTCCACTCGCGGCCCCTGGAAAGACAAGCCGATATTTGCGGGTGTGCCCCCGAAAAGGTCGGTTAGGATCAACACCCCATTTCCCTGATCCACCTCTTTTATTGCATCTCTCATGAGCTTGATCAATTCATCAACAGGCTGAGCGGGTCGGAAGCACACAGCTTTGCAGTTCGGAAGGGGGCCCACTATAATCTCGGCGGCGGCCACCATCTCCTGAGCCAGCATGCAATGAGATGCGACTACAATTCCTATGAGTGCGTCTTCGATTTCCAGGCCCAATTTCAAGCCTCTCATTCCAGGAAAATGTCTCTGTGCAATACTTTCACATCATAGTCGTTATTTTTCAACTTGTCAGCGATTGCCTCGGAGAGGACCACAGAACGGTGTTTGCCCCCGGTGCACCCGATAGCTATCGTAAGATAGCGTTTGCCTTCCCGGACGTAGGAGGGCAGAATTCTCAACAGCAGCGCGCAGTAATCGGAGAGAAACTGCTGCGCCTCGGGCCGCTTAAGCACCCAGGACCGAACGGAGGCCGAACTGCCGTCGAGGTTCTTCAGGTTTTCAACGAAGTATGGGTTGGGCAGAAATCTCACGTCCATCATCAGATCGGATTCCAACGGAACGCCGTATTTGTATCCAAAGGAGAGCACCTGTATGCTGAGCCGCTCATTTTCAGCGGAGTAGGAATAGGCCCTTGTGAAGAGGCGTTTGAGTTCATGTACCGAAAGGGGCCCGGTGTCAATGATCCTGGTGGCCCTGGCACGCAGGGCGCGCAACTGCTCCCTCTCGAAATTGATCGCCTGGAGCAACTGATGCTCTGAAGGCGCGGCCGGGTGGACCCTGCGAGTCTGGCTATATCTTCGCTGCAATATTTCGTTATCGGCTTCAAGGAAAATGATTTCGAATATGTAGCCCGCATCCTCCAGGGCGGAAAATATCTGGTTGTAGTCCTTGAGGAATTTGCGCTCCCTGATATCTATTCCCAGTGCAATCCGCCTCATGTCAGGCATGTCTTTTTCGCACAGTTCCAAAAGACTCCCTAAAAGAGGCACGGGCAGGTTGTCGATACAAAAATAATCGATATCCTCAAAAGCTTTGATCGCTGTACTTTTGCCGGACCCGGAGAGGCCGGTGACTACTATCACATGGGGCTTAGTTTCACTCATGGACCCTTGACTAGAAATCCTCGTCTTCCTGTTCGATGATGGAAAAGATATCTTCCCGGCTGTCGACTTTGGCAAGCCTTTTACGCACCGTCCCGTTTTTTAGCAGTCTTGCGATCTTTGCAAGGGCTCTGAGATGAACTCCCGCACAGGTCTCAGGCGCTACGAGAAGGAAGAAAAGGTGAACGGGCTTTCCATCCATGGATTCGAAATCAATGCCTTCGGTGGAGCGGCCGAATGAGAGCGCCAGATCGTCGATATCGCTCAATCTCCCATGAGGAATGGCGATGCCGTCCCCGATTCCGGTGCTCCCCAGCCTCTCTCTTTCGAGCAAAACTTTCATAAACCGGTCGCGATCCACATTGGGCTTGTTCACCTTAACAGCATCGATCAACTCTTCCAACACCTGCTTTTTAGTCCGCCCTTTGAGCTCGGGAACAATGGAGTCAACTGCAAGAATGTCGAGAATTTTCATCGGATGTCCTCTCGAGGGGGACAGGGAGAGAGCAAAAGTAAAAAGCAGAAATAGCCGGTGCTCAGATGCCTTACTTTTGCCTTCCGTCTACGTTTAGCCTACTGCTTCAATGAGGCCGAGATTGCCGTCTTTTCTCTTATACAGGACATTTACCCTGTTTGTGCTCCTGTTGGTGAACACCATGAACTCGCTGGTTGACAGATTCAGCTCCATAACCGCTTCGTCAGTGTGCATCGGCTTTGCATAGACCTGCTCGGCCCTTATTATTCGAGGTTCCTGGTCGCTTTTTTGCGCCTGCCCGGCGAGTTCAAATGATCCGGCTGATTCTTTGTTTCCTGCGCTCGATCTGCGCCGGCTGACCTTTTGCTTTCCCTTTCTTGCAGCCTGCGCCTCCAGGCTGTCGACCAGCAGGTCAATGCTGGAATACATGTCGTCCGTTTCCTCAGCGCCCTTTAAATGGAAGCTTGAGGCATCGATAGAGACTTCGGCAATGTGCCGGAATTTTTCCACCCTGAGCACCACGTGGGCCTCAATAGGTTCTTCCAGGTATTTCTTGACTCTGGTGAGCTTGTCTTCAACGTAAAGTTTCAGTGGATCTGAGGGCTCGATATGTCGGAAGGATATGTTGATATGCACTTTTTCTTTTTCCTCTCGCGGGAGATCCCGCAAAGCGCGGGACCGCTACTGCAGCCTCCCTTTCTTACTTTGCCTTTATCTCGGTGCCCCAGGAAGATTTCCTTCTTCTGTTGGAGGGCAAAATTCCCAGCATTTCACGGTATTTGGCGATCGTGCGCCTGGCTATGCTGATGTTCTCCCTTTCCAATTTCTCCACTATCTCCTGGTCACTGTAAGGCCTGGAGGAATCCTCTTCCCGTACAAGCTGCCGTATTCGCTCCTTTACGGACTCCGAGGCGACAGCTTCACCCAGAACGCTATTTATCGAACTGTTAAAGAAATATTTCAACTCAAAAATCCCGTGCGGAGTGTGCATGTATTTGTTTGCGGTAACCCTGCTGATGGTTGATTCATGCATTCCGACGTCTTCGGCAATGTCTCTGAGCACCATCGGTCTGAGCTGAGCTACTCCTTTGTCAAAAAAGTCCGCCTGAAGCCTCACTATGCTCTGAGACACCTTGTAGAGGGTCCGTTGCCTCTGGTGAATGCTCTTGATGAGCCAGGCAGCGGAACGCAACTTTGTCTGTATGTAGTCCCTGGTTTCGGTGGGCAGCGAATCGCCCTCTCCGAGGGCTTCCCTGTAATAGGAACTCACCCTTAGCTTGGGCATTCCGTCTTCATTGAGCAATATCACCCATTCTTCATCGATCTTGAAAACGTAGATATCCGGGCTGATGTATTCGACTGTTTCTTTGTTAAAAGCGCTTCCAGGCCTGGGATCGAGCCCGAGGATAATATCGACCGCCGCCCTGACCTCATCGGGACTTCGCCGGAGGGCACGGATCAGGGCGGCGTAATTCTTTGTTTCCAGATAATGCAGGTGGTCTTCTATTATTCGCACAACGAGCTCGTCCTTAAGCTCGAGGTTTTTTGCCTGCACCAGCAGGCACTCCCTGAGGTCCCTGGCGGCAACGCCCGTGGGATCGAAGTTTTGGATCTTTGCGAGGACTTCTTCAACCTTTGAAGCGGGGGCCCCCGACATGCCGACTATTTCCTCAACTGTGGCATCCAGATAACCGTCCGCGTTGAGATTTCCAATTATGCACTCTCCGATTTCCCGCTCCTGGTCCGAGAAATCGGAAAGTCTGATCTGCCATTCCAGGTGGTCTTTAAGCGAGGTTTGTTCGGTGAGCCTGTTGTCTGCGCTGGGCCATTCCTGGTTAGGATCGGACTCGACAAGAACGGGCGTGTTCGTATTGTATTCTTCAAGGTAACCTTCCCAATCGAAGTCTTCCCGCATTTTCTCGGAAAGCTGCACCTCCTGGAAAGGGGGCTCTTCTGTGGTAAGTGACTCCAGTTCGGAATCCTGTTCGGTGGGCAGTTCTTCCTGCGTTTCCTCCAATAGCGGGTTTGTCTCAAGCTCCTCATGGATAGTTTCGAGCAGTTCCAATCGGGAAAGCTGCAACAGTTTGATCGCCTGCTGCAACTGAGGGGTCATGATGAGCTGTTGGCTCAGTTTTAATTGTTGTTTTAGTTCCAGCGCCATCAACCGTCCGTCTACAAACTGAACTGATCCCCAAGATAGGTGCGCCTGGCAAGATCGCTTTGAGCGATACTGACGGGGTCGCCCTTCTCGAGGATGCGTCCTTCGTGCATTATGTAAGCCCAATCACAAACTTTGAGGGTTTCACGCACGTTGTGGTCCGAAATCATAACGCCTATGCCCTTTGCTTTGAGCGCCCTTATGAGGCCCTGAATTTCCGCCACCGCCAGCGGGTCGATGCCCGCAAACGGCTCATCGAGCAGAATAAAGCTGGGTTGGGTGACCAGGGCACGGGTGATTTCCACGCGGCGCCGCTCGCCCCCCGAGAGCCTGTCAGCCCTGTTTTTTGCCAGATGTGCTATGCGCAGATCACCAAGAAGCTCTCTGAGCCTGGCCTGCCTCTCCTCTTTTCCAATCTCCAGGGTTTCCAGGATAGCCATTATATTCTGTTCTACGGTCAGTTTCCGGAAAACCGAAGGTTCCTGAGACAAGTAAGTAACTCCTTTCCTTGCCCTTAAATACATCGGCTGACCGATTATGTTTTCTCCATTAAGATATACGGCTCCGCTATCCGGGCGGATTATGCCTACAACGCTGAAGAAGGTGGTGGACTTGCCTGCGCCGTTCGGCCCAAGCAGCCCCACAATTTGCGCCTCATGCAATTCCAGGCTGACATGATCGACTACGCACCGCCCCCCGTAAGTCTTTACAAGGTCCTCTACGACCAGCTTCTTAACTTCGCGCAGCACGGCTATTCCTTCTTGCCCGGAAACAACGTGGCCTGTACCGGCGCTCCGCTCCCGCCTTCCACAATGCTGCGACCTTCTTTTATATAAATCGTAATGAGATTTCCCTCAATGCGGTCCTGCCCCTTGGTCACCACAGGCCTGCCATGAAGCATTATCTTTTGTTCCTTCTGATAAAATATTGCTTTATCAGCAGTCGCCAGGCGGTCTTGTTGAGTAACTTTAACATCTCCTTCAAATTCTATGTAGTCTATTCTCTGTGCAGCAGCCGGGTCGGCTGACGCAGGCTGGTTTTCCCCCTGGAGCAAAGTCACTTTAAGCCTTCTCGAGGTGATGGTCAGATCGTCCTGTCTCACGACTACATGATTTTCGAAAATAATTGTCCTTGCGTCCTGCTTGGCCTCCATCCTGTCGGCGGTGATATGAATCGGCGATTGGCTGGCTGTGAGCTTTTCGTTAAAGTCCTGAGTTTGTTTGGGCGATTTTGAGCCGTCCGCCGCGTAGGAAAAAAGGCAGGAGGCAAAAGTCAAAAAGAAAAAGGCTATGATTGTCGTTGAGCGCCCCAGGTGCCGGGTTGCGAGTTGCGTTGTGATTATGCTCATCATGATCCCTTAATCAGCTTTTCCCGCTTCCTTTTCCGCTATTTTTCAACTCTTAGATCGTGCAGCACCAAAGAAGCCGTGACTTCGCCATCCACTTTAGCCACGTGGTCGGCAATTTTGTATTGCCACCTTTTGCCGTTCAGTTCGAGGCCGGGACCCGACATATGAATGGGGTCATCGGACTCGACAACTCTGTTGCCATGAGTATAGTGCGCCCTCTGGGTGGTAACCACATAATCCCTCGGCAGCGTTACACGAATATTGCCTCTGAGCTCGATATCCTTGGTCCCGGCGTGCATCACTCCTTCATCGCTGTCAAGTTGGACCTGCTCGTTGGTTTTGTCCAAATAAAGAGTCAGGCGCACCGCAAGCAGGCGAGTCTTCTGCTGGTCCTGAAAATAACTGGCTTCCGAGGCGCAAAGTGTCCAAAACCTCTTGCCATCCTGCATCTCGGTGAATTCCATGTCGTGGAGTTTCATTTCCGCGTCAGGTGCAGGAGCGTTCTGCGCCTCCTGCTGGACCGGCCGTGATTTGCCTCTCCAGATACCGGCGGCAAGAACCAGGCTAAGCGCCGCTACGATCAGGATGATGAAATACTGCGCAAGCTTACCCTTTAAACTCATTGCTCAACCTTATCAACACTTGCCCGACGTTTTCGGAGCTCCCTCAGCGCGTCTCTTGCCACCCAACGGGAAGCTTTCCGACCCTCAAGCAAAATATCTTCAGCGCATTGGATCGCATTGCCATTCAGCGCATCGTTTCGTTTCCCGATTTGGCGCAATGCCCAATTTACCGCTTTCTTGACAAAATTTCTTTCGTCAAGAGAACCTCTTTTGATAATCGGGAAGAAAGGCAAAAATCTGAAATCATCCGCCGTCTTGTCGTGGACCGCAAGGCAGCCCATTAGAACATAACCTGCTCTTTTTACGAATTCTTCCTCCCGCTGGCTCCATTCGACCGCTTTATTATACGCGTGAGGGGTCCTATCGAAAAGATTCGAACAGACCTGATCGCAAACGTCCCATGAATCGAAATCCTTTGCCCATCGCTCCATCTGGTTTTCGGTTACTCGTACCGGGTCGCCTACAAAAGCGGCCAGCAGCCGGGCTTCATGGATGCCGCTTTCCCAAAGGTCCAATGAAAGCTTTTGATCCCTGCCAACCGTTTTGGCTATTTCCCGCAATGCGGGGATGGCTATGCCCAGCGTATTGTGCGGGTTGATGCCAAACCTTGCCATACCGCACACATTGTCGGGATTGGCCATGGACTTCAACTTTGCAAGAATCTCTTCACATTCCATTTCAAATTCAATGTTTGATTCAAGATCGAGCAGGAACATTAAAATCTTTAATCAAATTAAATGATTACAGTTCGGTGAGTACTTTAACACGGGGCTGTATTGACTGTAAAGGCTTATTAAGTAAGGCCACGATAACTTGGAGAAAATTGCTGCCTCTACTTGGTTTGTTTGGGCGACTCGCTCAGGTAGCGTTCAATAACGCTTTCCCACAGGCCCTGGACCTGGAGGATCATTTCGCAGACCTCCCTCACCGCTCCCCGTCCGCCGGGGGCGCTGGTTATGTAATGAGCGTAGGGGAAAATGTGGGGCGCGCCATTCGGGACCGCCACTGAAAACCCGGCCCGGCGCATCACGGGTATGTCTATGAGGTCATCTCCCATGTAACCGGTTTCAGACTCTTTAAGGCCAGTTTCCTCCAGGAGTTGGTCGTATGGTTCTGTCTTGACCTTTGCCCCTTGCCGTACCCTGGAGATTCCAAGACCGCGCGCCCGGTGCTCCACCGCCTTGCAGGCCCTGCCCGATATGAGGGCCACCTCGATTCCCGCGCGCTGGAGAAGCTTTATTCCGTGTCCGTCGCGGGCGTCGAACTCTTTCAATTCCGAGCCGTCATCCATATAGATGACCCGCCCGTCGGTCAGGACCCCATCAACGTCGAAGATCATCATTTTGACGGGGATGATCCGTTTTTTTAGAGCTTCCTCCATTACCCGTTCACCCGGTTGACTGCGTCGAAAATCCGCACGAGGCTCTCGACGAGCGCAGTTGCCTCATCAAGCCCAATAGAATTGGGGCCGTCACAAAGCGCCCTGTCAGGATCGGGGTGGGTTTCGATGAATATCCCATGCGCGCCGGCAGCCACTGCCGCCCGAGCCAGGGCGGGCACGAAGCGTCTCTGCCCGCCCGATGAAGTCCCCTGAGCACCCGGAAGCTGGACGCTGTGGGTAGCGTCAAAGACGACCGGATAGCCAAAATCGGCCATTATCCCAATTGAGCGCATATCCACCACCAGATTGTTGTAGCCGAACTGGGCGCCGCGCTCGGTGAGAAGGACCCGTTCGTTTCCGGTCTGCCTGATCTTATCTATAACATGGGCCATGTCGCCGGGTGAGAGAAACTGGGCTTTTTTGAGATTGACCGGCTTGCCTGTCCTGCCGGCAGCCATAACAAGGTCTGTCTGGCGAGCGAGAAATGCGGGTATCTGAATGATATCGACAACCCGTGAGACAGGCTCAACCTCGGCGGGGGTGTGTACATCGGTGAGAACGGGGACCGCGAACTTTTCCCGAATACCGGCGAGAATCTCGAGGCCCTTGACGAGACCGGGACCACGATAAGAGTTGGCGGAGGTCCGGTTTGCCTTGTCATAGGAACTCTTGAATACGAAAGGCATTTTTAAACGCGCGCAGACATCCTTCAGATGCCAGGCCACTTCGCATGCCATCTCCCCGCTTTCGATCACGCACGGGCCGCCGATCAAAAACAAACGGTCCCGCCCGATCTTCTGGCCCAAGACTTCAAAGTCCACGGAGGCCGCCTAACAGCTTTTGGTAGACAATTCGGGATACTTTCGCCGCGCTTCCTCCAGAGCCTTGCCCGTGAAAGACTTGAACAGGGGATGAGGCTCCATCGGACGTGACTTGAACTCCGGGTGGAACTGACATCCAAGAAACCAAGGATGATCCGGAAGTTCAATTACCTCCACGAGGTTCTTGTCAGGAGATAGTCCCGTAAAGAGCATTCCGTGCCGGGCAAGCACTTCTCTGTATTCGTTGTTGAACTCGTAGCGGTGCCGGTGCCGCTCGGAAATCTCGGTCGCCTCATAAGCAGCCGCGGCGAAGGTGTCGGGCTCCAGCACGCAGGGGTAAGCCCCAAGGCGCATTGTTCCGCCATAGTCGAAATGTTCGCCGCGCCGCACGATCGTATTGCTCTTATAATCAAACCATTCCCGCATCAGGTCTATGACAGGATGGGGAGTGTGCTTGTCGAACTCCATGCTGTGCGCTTTTTCAAGTCCGGCAACGTTGCGGGAAAACTCCACAGTGGCAAGCTGCATGCCCAGGCAGATACCAAGAAAAGGTATTCTCTTCTCGCGCGCGTACCTGATGGCCTTGATCTTGCCTTCGACACCACGCTGGCCGAAACCGCCCGGCACCAGGATCCCGTCGGCGCCTTCGATCAGCGCCTCTCCACCCTCTTTTTCAACGTCCTCCGAATCCACGTAGTCGAGCTGGAGCCTCACGCCGTGGGCGGCCGCCCCGTGCATCAACGCCTCATTAAGACTTTTGTAAGATTCCTTAAGGTCGATATACTTGCCCACAATCGCAATTCGCACGTCGAACAGCGGGTTTTTCATCGCGTCCACCAGCTTTTTCCAATCATCGAGAACGGGTGCACGCGTCCAGATGTTGAGGACCCTGACTATCTTTTCGTCAAGTCCCTCCTCGTGAAAGAGCAATGGGACCTCGTAGATGCAGTCAACGTCCAGGGCCGTTATAACGCCGTCTTTATCAACGTTGCAAAAATGGGCGATTTTGGCCTTTATCTCATCGGAGAGCTTTTTTTCGGTCCTGCAAAGCAGTATGTCGGGTTGAATGCCGATACCGCGCAGTTCCTTTACACTGTGCTGAGTAGGTTTGGTTTTCACCTCGCCCGAGGTGGCAAGATAAGGAACGAGGGTTACGTGAATGAAAAGAGCGTTTTCCCTGCCCACGTCGTTTCGGAACTGGCGGATTGCTTCAAGAAACGGCAGGCTCTCAATATCTCCGACAGTGCCGCCGATTTCCACGATGACGATATCCACATGATCGGCAGACCCGTGAATGCAGGTCTTGATCTCGTCGGTAATGTGAGGGATTACCTGAACGGTCCCGCCCAGATACTCTCCGCGCCTTTCTTTCATTATAACCGAGTAGTAGATGCTGCCCGAAGTGTAGTTGTTCCTCTTGCCCAGTTGCGCATGTGTAAATCGCTCATAGTGGCCCAGGTCCAGGTCGGTCTCGGCTCCATCGTCGGTAACGAAAACCTCGCCATGCTGGAAAGGATTCATGGTCCCGGGATCGACGTTGATGTAAGGGTCGAGCTTCAGAAGCGAAACGGTGAGGCCTCTGCTCTCCATCAATGTCCCTATGGAGGCGGCGGCAAGACCCTTGCCAAGCGAAGATAAAACTCCGCCCGTAATGAATATGAATTTTGTCTGGCGCAAGATATTGCTCCCTTTAAAGACGCCGGTTTTGGGTGTGGGGGGGAAAATCTCCTGTTTGAGTATAGCAAAGGCAACTCTAAAGTCAATCGCCGGTTTGGGGTGCAATCACTTCCTTGTAGTGCAATATAGTGTCATGGAACTGTAACAAATACATTAAATACCCTATTTACCCTTTTTCCTGCGGCAACTAGGATTTAGCCAGATCGAGGAAAGAAGTTCGTCAATGCCTGACCATATTGCCGGGGGGCAACAAAGAGGAGGCGGCAAGATGTCGTCGGTTCTTATCGTGGAAAACAACGATTTTTTCAGGCGCTCCTTCAAAGAAATCTTGAAGATGTACATCCCATCACTGTCGGTTGAGGAATCTGTGGACGGATCCGATGCTCTGACAAAAATCGACCGGGCTTCACCCGATGTTGTTTTTGTGGACATTCGGCTGCCCGGGAGGAACGGCCTGGAGTTGACGCGCGAGATCAAGGGACATCATCCCGACCTCGTGATAAGCATCTTCACCAGCTACGACCTTCCCGAATACCGCAGGGTCGCCGAACAATGCGGGGCGGATCACTTCCTTTTGAAAGACTCTCTGACAGGCGCCGAGATTGCCGCAATGGTGAAGGCCGTCATCAAGAGAAACAAAGGAAACGCAGGGAAAATAATCGAAAAAGCGGGACCTGCATCAATTAAATCATTTTAGCGCTTCGGCCTGGAAATATGCATTCAGAGGGTCTATAAGCTCGTCGAGCATGCCGGTCAGAATGACTTCCAGCTTATAGAGGGTCAGATTTATCCGGTGGTCGGTCACCCGGTTTTGAGGGAAATTGTAAGTGCGGATTCTTTCGCTGCGGTCCCCTGTTCCCACCTGACTTTTGCGGTCCCGCGCAATTTTGGCTTCCTGTTCGCGTTGCATGCCGTCCAGCAGACGGGCGCGGAGCACCTTGAGCGCTTTGGCCTTATTTTTGTGCTGTGATTTTTCGTCCTGGCAGACGACGACCAGTCCCGTAGGGATGTGGGTTATACGAACGGCCGAGTCGGTGGTATTGACGCTCTGACCTCCGGGGCCCGACGACCGAAACACATCCACGCGGATATCGTTGGGATCGATGAAAACGTCCACTTCTTCGGCTTCAGGGAGCACAGCCACCGTGACAGCGGAAGTGTGAATCCTCCCCTGGCTTTCCGTCACGGGAATTCGCTGCACCCGGTGGACTCCGCGCTCGAACTTCAGCCTGCTGAAGGCGCCTTTGCCGTCGACAGAGACAATTATCTCCTTGAATCCTCCGATACCGGTGGGGTTGGAATCGACAAGTTCGACCTTCCATTTGTGCATTTCCGCGTAGCGGGAATACATCCTGAAAAGGTCTGCCACGAAAAGAGCCGCCTCCCCGCCCCCCGTTCCCGCTCGTATTTCCAGGATGACATTTCTGTCGTCATTGGGGTCTTTTGGCGCCAACATCAGCTTGAGCTCATTTTCGGCCGCTTCCAGCCGGTCTTTGAGGCCGGCAATTTCCTCCCGGATCAGCACGCGCATCTCCGGGTCTTCTTCCCGCTCAAAGAGGGCCTGGTTTTCCTGAACCTGCTCCTTCAACCTCTTGTAATTCGCATACTTGTCCGCTATCGGCGCGAGTTCGGCATGTTCCTTTGCAACTTGCTGATATTCCTTCTGGTTGTTCAATAGACCCGGGTTGCCGAGATCCTTTTCGAGCTTCTGAAATTTTTCAATTACGCTTTCGAGCCTGTCGAACATTGTTTGCCCTCAGGCAGTTACACCTTATCGTCTGATTTTTGGTATTTTTCGTATTTGCGGCGGAACCTTTCAATGCGCCCGGCCGAATCCACCAGCTTCTGTTTGCCCGTGTAGAACGGGTGACACTTGGAGCATATTTCCACCCTGATTTCCTTTTTGGTGGAACCAGTGGGGATTTCGTTGCCGCAGGCGCATTTAATAACTGTTTGGAAATACTGGGGATGAATCTTTTCCTTCATGTCATCTTTCCTTGACGTTTAACCTTCTTACAGCAGGCTTTCAAAAGCACTACCGGTTCATCGAGGCCAGAAACTCGACATTGTTTTTTGTGCCCTGCATTTTGTCGAGCAGAAATTCCATGGCGTCCACAGGGTTGAGGGGTGAGAGTAGCTTGCGAAGAATCCAGATGCGGTTGAGGTCATCAGCGGGGATAAGCAATTCCTCTTTGCGCGTTCCGGATTTGTTTATGTCGATAGCCGGGAATATACGCCTGTCGGCCAGCTTGCGGTCGAGGACGAT
Organism: Syntrophobacteraceae bacterium; assembly: GCA_035624985.1. GTDB lineage: Bacteria > Desulfobacterota > Syntrophobacteria > Syntrophobacterales > Syntrophobacteraceae > SbD1. The sequence continues at coordinate 15,577 of DASPQK010000055.1, forward strand.
TTCCAAATTGCCCGTGCCCTTGAATTCTTCGAAGATGACTTCATCCATGCGGCTTCCGGTATCGATGAGCGCAGTAGCTATAATGGTAAGGCTCCCCCCCTGTTCGACGTTTCGGGCTGCTCCGAAGAATCGTTTCGGGCGATGAAGGGCGTTTGAGTCGAGCCCGCCCGAGAGGATCTTGCCGCTGGGCGGGACTACTGAGTTATAAGCACGGGCAAGCCGTGTTATGGAGTCGAGCAAAATGACGACATCCTTCTTATGTTCCACGAGGCGTTTGGCTTTCTCGATCACCATTTCGGCGACCTGCACATGCCGCTGTGGAGGCTCGTCGAAGGTTGAGCTGACCACTTCTGCACAGACGTTGCGCTGCATGTCGGTGACTTCCTCGGGCCGCTCGTCGATTAGCAGCACTATGAGGTATGCCTCCTTATGGTTAGCCGCAGTGGCGTTGGCAATGTTTTGCAGGAGCATCGTCTTGCCGGTTCTTGGCTGTGCCACAATAAGCCCGCGCTGCCCGGAGCCGATAGGGGTCAGCAGGTCCATGACCCTGGTCGACAGATTGTCGGGGTCCAATTCGAGCTTGATCCTTCTGTCGGGATAAAGAGGGGTCAGATTGTCGAAAAGGATTTTGTCACGAGCTATCTCGGGGTCCTCGTAATTGACCGCTTCGACCTTGAGCAGTGCGAAGTAGCGTTCGTTGTCTTTGGGAGGTCTTATCTGCCCTGAGATGCTGTCGCCGGTGCGCAGGTTGAACCTGCGTATCTGGGAGGGTGAAACATAGATGTCGTCGGGCCCGGGCAAATAGTTATAGTTTTGACTTCTTAGAAACCCGAAGCCATCGGGAAGAATCTCCAGCACACCTTCTCCGTAAATGAGGCCATTCATTTCGGCCTGGGCCTGGAGAAGCGCAAATATGAGCTCCTGCTTTCGCATGGAACTGGCTCCGTCTATGCTGTAAGCCTTGGCGATGGCCACAAGTTCACGAATGTTTTTGTTCTTCAGCTCGACCAGGTTCATCTCGTTGCGCCGCTCGCGCATGGACTCCCTGCCGGTGGAAATCTCGGTTGCAGATGCGTCAGGCATGGGCTGTTCTCCGAAGTATTTAACGGTCTAAAGTTGATTCTTCTTTCTGGCTATAGGAGGTTGACGTTAATTCCGGAAGACATGAGACACAGATGTTCGGGAATGAAATTCACCGGATAAACCAACGTGGTTATTTAATTTTAGTCCGGGAGGCAACGAAATCAACCCCTGTTTAGAAAATTTCATCGCGCCAGGGCGCCCATGAAGATGCCTGAAAACCGCAAACGGACCCCGCAAATACAGTGGAGATAACTTGGGAGTCCCTCCGCCTTCCGACCTCCGTCAGAAACCGACCCTGGTCCAAATATCGGGTTTCCTTTCTCCCTTGGCCACTTCCTTGTTGCATTTTGCAAGCATTTTTTCCACACTCGGCCCGTATCCCAGGTCGGCCATAGCCTCGGGATATTTCTCAACCATGGCGTCGAGCCGTGTTTTTGCCGCAGCGTAGTACTTATTTATGTAATAATGTCTGGCGACGCCGTACATATGTGAGATAAGGCGTTTCTTGCATTCCAGTATCTGGTGTTCGGATTTCGCCGCGTATTCGGACTGGGGGAAATTCTGAATTACCTTCTCGAATGCCTGCATTGCCGTTTTGGTCTCTTCAGGGTCCCGGTCAACGTTGGTGAAAGTTAGAAAATGGCTCATTCCGACCTGGTAAAGAACATATGGGATCACTTCATTACGGGGGTGAAGGCGCACGAATTCTTCGTAACTCATCGCCGCTTCATTGTACTTTCGAGCTCCGAAGTAAGCGTCTCCAATTTTCAAGTCGGCAAGGATAGCGTATTTGCTGTAGGGGTAGTGTTCCTTGAGTTTCTTAAACTCCTCCGCCGCACCGGTGTAATCTTTCTTGTCGAGCTTGGCCATTCCCAAAAGTGCGAGTTGTTCGGCGGTTTTGTCGATGGTCTGCGATTTCTTTGAGAAAAGAGTGTCGATATGGTTTTCTTTGAAGTTGCGCAAACTGGTGCATCCGTTCAGAACCAAAAGGGCCACCAGGAGCAAAAGAAGCCGCTGATAGCGAAAGACCGGCCCATAGCGACCAGACAAACAAATCATAAAGACTCCGTAAATCTTGCAGCGAACAGCAAGCAATTGCGCTAAGCAAGGGCTCGGCGGTAAGATTGCCCGCCCCGGGGTTTTTATCACACAACCTTATTGATTGCGGTGGTGATCTGAGATTTTGCCACAGCCCCCGTGATCTGTTCGCTCACATTGCCGCCCTTGAAAAGGATGAGAGTAGGGATGGCGCGGATTCCATATTTTCCAGGCACTTTGGGGTTATCGTCAACGTTGCACTTAACCACCTTGAGCTTGGACTCGTAATCGATCGAAAGCTCTTCAACAACTGGGGCGATAGCGCGGCACGGACCGCACCAGGGAGCCCAGAAATCTACCAGAACGGGTAAGTCGGACTGAAGCACTTCCTGATCGAAATTGCTGTCTGTAACTTCGGTAATATTGCCGGCCATCAGCTTGCTCCTCTCATGACTGTTGGCTGTTGAGCCTTTGCTCGCTCGGCAGTTTCTTCCGAGCGACCAAGACCATCCTTATAAAACATTCCGTTCAGACTTGTCAATTTGCAATCGAACCAAAAATTGTTTACCCTTTACTCAAAAAAATCCGAATATAAAACAGTAAAGCCTGTCAATGATGAGCTATTGAAAAATGAGACAGACCGTGTTTGCGGGCAGGACCAGCCTGAAGGGACGCGCCTGATGCCCACGAAGATCCTGGTGGTTGAAAACGACAATGATGTCCTCGAGATGCTCAATGCCGTCCTGGAGGCAGATGGGTATTGTACTGACCTGGCCCCAGGGCTGAATGAGGCCCTCAAGTTGATCGCATCCAACGATTACGACGTCATTTTGATCGACAAAAACATGCCTGGAATCGATGGAAACGGGGAAGGCGGCCTTGACCTGCTCAGGCACGTGCGATCACGCTGTCTTTCTTCCGAGGTCATCATGATGACTGGATATCCGACCGTTGAGTCCGCCATAGAGGCTATGAAACTGGGCGCCTTCGACTATATGCCCAAACCGTTTTCCGTGGCCGATATTCGCTTGAAGATCAGGAGACTGTTGGAATACAGGAGTTTCATCAACCCGGATTACACTATCGGATTATACAGGCGGCTTCAGCGGAAAATGGTCGAGTTAATCGAGCAGGCGGCCAGGATGTCAAACGACTGTCTCGACAGGGCCTTGTTGTCCGTCAATGATGAAATCGACGAATTATTCGTAACTCTCAAAAATAATGAAAGACTTATTCTTGCGGAGAGAGAGTCGCTTTCACACATCGCATCTTTGGCTGAACTGCTGAAACTGGGCCTGATGGAGACAGACGATAACTACGATTTAGTGGACAGGATTTGCCGCTTTTCCAACGAACGTCTCTAGCTACAGGTAAAGAGAAAACTCCAGACCCTTTCGTCTTTTGATCGCTTCGAGCAATCCCGTTGTTCCGGTCATCATGTTATCACCCAGAGGCGCCCCGAATGCGATCGGGAGTTTGGAGTTTTCGACCAGCCGCCGTTTTGGGCCTGTGGCCACAATAAGTTCGACGGCTTCATACCCGAAAGCCCTTCTGATGTATGCCCCGTGGCCCCCTTCGGCCAGCACTTGCCTGTGGCGCAGCTTGCCGTCGGCCAGATGCACCAGAAGAGACTCAAGTTTTTCCAGGTTGAGGTCCCTGGTATGGTATTCCACCAGACCCGCAATTTGTTCGTCTTCAATTGCTGCACATACAGTATGCGAAGTGGCGATGTCGAGCACGATGAACCTTCTTTTGCCCCTCAGCCGGAAGTCCATACACGCCCCAAGTATGGCCGCAATGCCGCTGTCCATGACATAAACTTCCGTGCAGGGAAGCGTCGAAGCTGTTTGGGCAGCAGACTTCAAACGGTTTAAAAAGACAGGGACGCTTGCTTTCTCGTAGAGCAAAGATTGCGCTGAGGGTTCCCGGTCAAGGGCGCTCTTGATGATTTCATGGCGAAAGTCCAAATGCGATTTGCCTGCCGGAGGCGTTCCGTGGTCCTGGGCGCACACGCCGACAATATCGAATTCAAAAGGGACTCCGAAACTTTTTACTATGCGCTCCAAATGTTCATGAGGAAAATCAGACAGATTTAAAGACGTATAGCCTCCTGCACCGGCAAGTGCTGCGGCCTGGGAATCTTCGATGATGGTAAGGCCCGCCTCGAGGATACGATCGGGATTGTGGCTAAGGGTGGAGGCCGCCGAGGCGCAAACGACCACGCGGGCGTTCCTGGCATGACGGGAGAGAACGTCCAGAAGGGCCCCTCCCCCCATTTCAACACCTGTTATCAGGAGATCACCGGCGATCTTTTGCGCCCGTTCGGCCAGGTAAAGCACCGGGGACCTCACTACAGCCTTGTAATGAATACCGGATATATCGTCATAAAAAAGAACGTCCAATGTCCCCGCGCCTACGTCCAGAAGAAGGTATCTGCCCATCGACGGCCTCTATCTCTAAAAGTTCCCAAACAATTCAGAATGATCTCTTGCCTTCATCGCTCAGTGTTCAGCATCTCCGCCTTGTCAGTCATCTCCCAGGGCAGGTCCAGGTCGAGCCGCCCCACATGGCCGTAGACTGCAAGCTTCTGATAGAATCCTCCCTGGCTCTTTGCCGGAAGTCTTCTCAATTCGAAATCCCTCACTATTGCAGCAAGCCGAAAATCGAAGTGGTTTTCGAGAAGACCGGCAAGTTTTTCGTCGGAAATTTTGCCCGTCCCGAAAGTTTCCACCTGGACGGATTCCGGAAAAGAGCGGGCAATCGAGTAGCTCAATTGCACTTCGCACTCATCTGCGAGTTCCGCCGCCACGAGGTTTTTGGCTGCGTATCTGGCCGCGTAGGCCCCTACCCTGTCTATGCGAAGCGGATCCTTGCCGCTCAAAGCCGCCCCGCTGTGCCTGGAGTAGTCGCCGTAAGTATCGATGGAAGTTTTTCTCCCGGTAAGACCTGAGTGAACCGATGGGCCTCCAAGGTGAAAGATGCCCTCGGGGTTTATGAATATCTCCGTGCGCCGATCGGGGCGAAGCGGCTCGTCCCGGAACACGTCCTCCACAACAACCTCTCGAATATCGGCCCTCAACTTGCTGAGGCCCGGCCTCGCGGCGTCTTTCTGGCTTGCAGTGATGGTAATGCTGTGAACGCGCGAGGGCTTTCTGTCCCTGTATTCGATTCCCACGTCGGTCTTGGCTTCCGGGCAAAGGTAGGGCAGGGTTTGTTCTCTTGCCGCCTGCGCCAATCGTCTGGAAAGTTTATGGGCAAGCCAGATTGGCAGGGGCATGAGTGCAGCATTCTGGCGGCAGGCGAACCCGAAGGTGGTAACCTGATTTCCTGCCGCTATAGCCTCTATTTGCCTGCGGGGCAGCTTTCTTTCGTCAAACCGGTAAGCCGGTTCCATGGGGAGTTCCTTTATGCTCGTCAGCACGCTTGATGTGCTGGCGTTGAAATCGCGGCCCTGGTATCCAACCCTTGCGATCACTTTGCGGGCAATTTCGGAGAGACTAAAGACGGCCCGCGAAGCGAATCTGGCGGCGATGAAAACTATCGACGCGGACAGAGCACACTCGGCGATTATCCTGGAGTAAGGGTCCTGTTCGAGGAAGTGATCCACTATGGCGTCGCTTATGATATCGCAGAGCTTGTCCGGGTTGCCCTCAGTCACCGATTCCGACGTCAGCATGAAGTTGTTTTTCATTGGTTCTTCCCTTGGTCGCCTCGTTCACAAGGAGCGGCAGGATTGAGCTGATCCCTATTATGGCGGCATCGAAGAGGTTTACAGGTGCAATCCCTAGAAGGTTGCGAAGCCCTGGGACGACAAAGGTCAGCAGCTGCAATCCGAACGAGCCTCCGAGCGCCCAGGTGAGGTACTTGTTCGGAGGAAGTCTTTCCCGGTCATAGATGCTTATTTTCTCTGAGCGGCAGCTAATGGAGTGAAGCAGCTGAGCCAGGGTGAGACTCTGAAATGCAAGCGTGGAGGCTTTTGGCCCCATCCCATAACGGCCAAGACCAATCCCGTAGGCGCCGAGGGATCCAAGGGTGATTACGCTGGATTCCATCCCCATGCGCTTGAAATCCGATCTCCCCAGGATTGGGTCTTTGGGGTCTTGCGGCGGCCGTCCCAGGATGTCGGGCTCCGGAGGCTCCAGAGCAAGGGCGAGGCAGGGGAAGACATCCGAGATGATGTTTATCCATAGAAGCTGCATGGCGTTTAGCGGATAACCCAGACCTGCCGCTCCCGCTGTAAACATCACCAGAATTTCGCTTAAATTGGTAGCCAGGATGAAGTGCAGCGACTTCTTTATATTGTTGTGTATTGCCCTGCCGTGGCCGACCGCCAAGACCATCGTTTCCAGATTGTCGTCCTCCAGCACCACGTCCGCAACTTCGCGCGCCACGTCGGTGCCGCCGTGGCCCATGGCGATGCCGATATCGGCGGCCTTTAGCGCCGGCCCGTCGTTTATGCCGTCTCCGGTCATCGCAACTATTTGTCCGGCGTCCTGCAGCGCCTGGACTATCTGAAGCTTATGGGCCGGACTAACCCTGGCGAAAACGTGCACTCTTTGCGAAAGGGCCCTCAGGGCCTCCGAATCGATGTCGGTAAGGTTTGTCGAATCAAGAATTTCGATAGGATTTTCCCCGGCGAGTCCCAGCTCTTTTCCGATTGCGTAAGCGGTCGGGCTCTGGTCGCCGGTGAGCATGATGGTGTCGATCCCTGCGTGGTGGAAGCGCGCTATCAACTCTGTCATCCCGGGACGCAGCGGGTCAGCCATGCCTATAAGCCCAAGCCATGTCAGCCCCCTGAGATACTCGAAAGTCTCTTCGTCTTCAGCGGCCCCGAAGGCAAATCCGAGCACGCGCAACGCATCGCCGGCCATCCGTTCGTTCTCCAGCTCGATCCTGGAAATCTCCTGCTCGCCAATAGGGAGCTTTTTACCCCCGACAAGCTGCCGGTCGCACATTGCCAGCACTTCCACCGGATTTCCCTTTATGGCCAGCAGTCTGTGGGGTCGTGACTGAAGTCCCGCCGAGGCCCACTCTACAGGGGCGGCGGGGGTGGCGCGGCTTTGGGTGCGATCTACCCCATGAAGGGTCGCCATAAAATGGCGCTCTTCAGTGCGAAATACGGTCTTGATTCTTGGATAGCGCTTGGTTACCTCCGTTATGCTCAAACCGACCCGGACCGCGAAGTCAAGCAATGCTTTTTCGGTAGACGAAATTTGCTCCGCCTCTTTTTCGCCTGCTTCCCCACACAGAATACAAATCTTGGCCAGATGCAGCAGGTCCGGGTTTCTGTGCGGGCTGATTTTTCTGCCGTCACGGAAAAACCCATCCTGTTTGAGTTCAGACACGCGGTTTGCGGAAAATATCCTCTTAACCGACATGCGGTTTTCTGTTACGGTCCCCGTCTTGTCGAAGCAGATCGTCTGAACCTGCCCAAGCGTTTCCACGGCTTCGAGGTCCCTGATAATTACCCCGTGCGCGTTCAACTTGCGAATGCCCAACGCCAGAGTCGTGGTGGCCACCGCAGGAAGTCCCTCGGGGACAGCGGCTACGGCAAGAGAAATGGTCGTTTTGGCTATCAGCGCAAGCGAGGCCCGCCTGATCACTCCCGTCAGGAAAACAAGTCCGCAGATGGCCCCGGTCAGCCACACCAGTTGGTTGCCGATCGTGTTTAGCTGTTTTTCCATGGGAGTCTGCGGAGCGATGGTTTCGCTGATCATCGCCTGGAGCTTTCCTATTTCGGTGAAGCGGCCGGTTGCGACCACGATGCCGCTTCCCTGTCCTCCGGTGACAAGCGTACCCATATAGACGATATTCTTGCGGTCTGCGAGCGGCACGTCGGCCTGCCCGATTACGCCGGTCTCTTTCAGCACCGGAACGCTTTCGCCGGTCAGGCTCGATTCGTCGATGCTCAGGCGGGTGGCGTCGAGAAGTCTGCAATCAGCCCCGACGTATGTCCCAGGCTCCAGGATCACTAAGTCTCCGGGTACCAGTTCCCGGGCATCGATTCGCTTCCTGTCACCGTCCCGGATAACTATCGCCGAAGGGTGCATCAGGGTTTTTAGAGAGGATATCGTCCTTTCGGCCTCAGTTTCCGTTGCATAGCCGATCGACGAATTGATTGCCACCACCGCCATTATTGCTAACGCATCCACGATTGCCCCTGTAAGCACGGAGATTCCAGCGGCAATCCCGAGTAGGGCGACCGGCAGAGAATTCAGTTGATTTAGAAAAATCTCCAGCTTCGATCTGACGGGAGGTTGTGCAAGCCGATTGGGGCCACACGCAACAAGCCTTTCACGGGCAGCCTGATTCGTAAGCCCTGCCTCAGCCGACCCCCCCAGGGCGGCAATTACAGCCTCAGCGGCCGTTGCGTGCCAGGGCCGCCCGTTGGTCGGATATTGAATTTCGGATGAGCGGTGTTGACTCAGCGGCTGCTCGATCAAGGCCGGATCGCGCCGCAGGGGGCGGCTTCCGGGCGCCCTGCCATCTTCGATGACAAATACCGGCAAGGGACTGCCTGTTTCCGCCTCGCAGGATTGAGCGAATTCCGATATGGCTTCTTCGATCAAAGACCTGATGCGGTCCGGGCCTGCGCCGGAATTATAGCGGACCAGCACTGCCGAGGTCAGGGTGTTGGCAGTTGCGCTTATCACCGCGGGATCGCCGCCAAGCCGGCGTTCAAGGTGAATCTTAAGTGCACCGCAACGGTAGAGCTCCCTTACCCTGAACCTCGTTCTGCCGGTTATGGCGTCGTGCAAAGTTTCGACCACGTGGAATCCCTCTAAGGTGAACGGCTGCTCTCAGTGGGTGACAGCCTCTTCC
>DASPQK010000056.1:0-2545 GCA_035624985.1 Syntrophobacteraceae bacterium
ATGATGTAGTCTTTATTGCGCGTGGCGAGCATTTGAGGGCCATCCGGGATCGCGGGCTGGAGGTCAGGAGCGGTTTCGGCGATTTCCGTGTCGCTCCCGCCGCGGCCACTGACGATCCTTCGTCTGCCGGTCCCTTCGATATCATATTGTTCACCACCAAGACCTATCACATCCCTGAGGCGGCCAGGTTGATCCTGCCTGCGGTCGGACCGGATACGGTCGTTTTGCCCTTCCAGAACGGCATCGATGCCGCCGAGCAAATTGGAAGCGTCATCGGCCTGAAACATGTGCTGGGCTGTGTGACCTATCTGTCCGCGGCAATTGAAAAACCAGGCCTCATCGGCCAGTACAGCAGGTTTCGTCGCATCGTGGTCGGCGAGTTCGACGGGCGCATAACCGCCCGGGCGCAGTCGGTTTGCGAGGTGCTCAAAACCACCGGGGCTGACGTGGAAATCGCAGATGACATTTTGCAGGTGATCTGGACGAAGTTCGTTTTCATCGCCGCGATAAGCGCGCTGGGCGGATTGACCCGTGTGGACGTCGGCCATTACCGCAATATTCCGGAGACCCGCAAAGTCCTCACCCATGCGCTTCAGGAAGTCGTATCCGTAGCCCTTGAACGCGGTGTTTCCCTGGCCCCGGACCTTGTGCAGAAAACTCTCGAATTCGTCGACAGTGCTCCAGCCGATATGAAACCTTCGATGCAGCGAGACATTGAGGCCGGGCGCAGGAGCGAATTGGAATCGATGATCGGGGTCGTCGTGAGGCTGGGGAAAGAGTTGAACGTGCCCGTGCCGGTAATGACTCTTGCTTACGCGGCCCTGAAGCCGAATGAGAAGGAATAATCTGTCTCCTCCGAGGTCGTCGAACGTTGGCATGATCGACTTCGCCGCAAAGGATACCTTGACGGCAAATGAGCGTATCCTGGCTTTGGTTGAAGGCCGGACCATCGACAGGGTCCCTTTCATCTCCTTTGCCCTCGGGTTTGCAGCAAGGGTCCTTAGAATAGATCGCGGGGAGATTTACCGCAATCCTGAAAAGGCATTCTCCGCAGGACGGAAACTCGTGCAGGTTTACCCCTGGATGAACGGCGAGCCGGCCTATGGATGGGCGGACAAAGGCGCGTGGGAGTTCGGGGGAAAGATCGTCTGGCCCGATGGAGACCGCTATTCCGCCCCCTGGTCCGAGCCCGTGATCAGCCGACCCGAGGAGATCGATTCACTCCCGGACCCCGATCCCGCGGTCGCAGGCATGACTGTCATGCTGGACCGCTTCAATGCGATCAGTCGTCAAAACGGGTTTTCAGCAACCCTCCCGGGCGGGACTCCAACAACTCTTTCCGCCGGAATTGTCGGCAGGGAGAACTTCCTCCGGTGGCTCATTAAATACCCCGAGGCCGTGCACAAACTGCAGCGTAAGGTCACGGACTTTTTGCTCCGTGCCGCTGAAAGGACTATCGGAAAGTATGGCGCGGAAAACTGCAGCCTCGATTGCGGCCTTCCCATGGAATCGAACCAGCTCATCTCGCCCCGGATGTTTGAATCCTTCGCCAAGCCCTATATCAGGGAAATTTTCGATTACCTTGCATCAAAAAGCGTACAAAAAATTTCGGTTCACCTCTGCGGTGACCACACGTCGAATCTTAATCACTGGAATGACATTCCCCTTCCTCGCCGGACTATCTTTTCCATAGGCGACGAGATGGACCTTGAACGCACCGGCCGGATCATCGGCAAAGACCACATCCTCGCCGGCAATATCAATACCGGTATCCTCGGCGCGGGAACTCCCGGGGCGGTTTTCTTGGAAGTGAGGCGTTGCCTGGAAGCGGGGAAGAAGCATCCCGGAGGATTCATATTGATGCCGGCCTGTGAGCTTCCTCCCGATACTCCCCCGGAAAACGTCGATGCTCTGGCCGAGGCTTTGTTTGAGCATGGGTATTATTAATCGGTATGACCGTGGAAGCGGAGTGCTTTGGAACTCCGTGGATAACCTTTGCGCCATCGTTCGGGCCTCCGGTGATGTGCCGGTAAAGAGATGAAACGGGCCTAGTGGAAAGAAGACCGGGACTGAGAACATGCATAGACTCAAAAGCGAAGTGCTTGACGATCTGGCTCATGCCGTCGTGGAAATGGAAGAAGGCAAAGCCGTCGAGATCGCCCTGGAGGCTGTGGAGTGCGGCATTGACCCTTATGTGGCATTGGAAGCGTTATCCAAAGCGATGGAAATGGTCGCAAAAAAGTACGAGAACGGAGAGTATTTCATTCCCGAGCTTATCGTCTGCTCTGATACCCTGTATGCCGCTCTTGAAATCTTGAAACCGCATCTCGGATCTCGATCAGCAAAATCATTGGGCAGAGCGGTCATCGGCGTTGTCGAAGGCGATATTCACGATATCGGCAAAAACCTTGTCAAGGTTATGCTTGAGTTTTCAGGATTCGATATTCACGATCTTGGCCGAGACGTGCCCTTGAGAGAGTTCCTGGACCAATCGGGGAAAGCGGGCGCTCATTTAATCTGCATGAGCACTCTCATGACCACGTCC
>DASPQK010000057.1:0-3247 GCA_035624985.1 Syntrophobacteraceae bacterium
CAGGAACATGTAAGCCTCCTCCAAGAGAAGTAAAAAATAAAGGGAAAAAGACAAAAGACAAATGCGCCTTGTCTTCTACTTTTGCCCTTTTACTTTTGCCTTTTACTTTTGCCCTGCGTGATATACTACAGTCACTGCCTGATATGCTGCGCCCATAGCTTACTAAGTACCACCTATCTTTTTTACTTTCAACTTTAAATTATTAACTTCCAACACTTCCACCTTTTCCCCGACTTTGATTGGCTGTTCGGCCTGCGCATTCCACAACTCCCCGCTTACGAATACTTTGCCCTCGGGGTTAAGTTCCCGCTGCACTTCGCCTATCATTCCCACCAGGGCATCCCCGCCGGTCTGGGGTCTTGCCATCTGCGCTCTGAAAGCAAGACGCGCGACAACGGCGAAAAATATCGAAACGACCACGGTGGTCGGCAAAAGGACCGATAGGGCAATTTGCCCCGGCTCCTCTGGGTTGCGGAAAAGCATAACGGAGCCCATCACCAGGCAGAACACTCCTGCAAGGCTCAACAGTCCGTGCGAGGCGACTTTTATTTCAACGATGAAAAAGATCAGTGCAAGAAGAATTATCAGAAACCCGGCGTAGTTTACGGGAAGGGTCTGGAGGGCGTAGAGCGCAAGGATCAATGACACCCCTCCGATAACTCCGGGCACCACCGCACCGGGGCTGGACAACTCGAAGTAAAGACCCGCCAGTCCTATCATCAGCAGAATGTAGGCAAGATTTGGATTGCTTATGACTCGTAGGATGCTGTTCTGGAAGCTTGGTGAAATGGTGCGCTGTTCCACTCCCTGGGTCTTTAGAATGAGAGTCGCCCCGCCGTGCTGGAGACGCCAGCCGTCAAGCTTGCTCATCAAAGCCGGCAGATTATCCGCCACAAGGTCTATTACGTTTAACTTGAATGCTTCTTCGGCTGTGGCCGATGCGCTCTTGCTCACGGACTCCTCCATCCACTCCGCGTTTCTGCCCCGTTGCGCGGCAATGCTTCTGGCGAATGCGAGCATGTCGTTCAGGACTTTATCACTCATGGAGGAAGAAATCTCGCCCCCTCCCCCGGTAACCGGATGGGCGGCCCCGATGTTTGTGCCGGGCGCCATCGCCGCGATATCCGCCGAAACGGTAATGAATACGCCGGCGGATGCGGCCTGAGCGCCGCTTGGGTAAACGTAGACGACGATCGGGACCTGGGAGTTGAGAATGGCCTGGGAAATTCCACGCATGGAAGTCATCAACCCGCCCGGCGTGTCCAGAAGGATAATCAGAAATTCTGCCTTATCGTCTGTGGAAAGTTTGATGGCGTATTCTATGAAATCTTCAACTCCAGGGTTTATCGAGTCCTTGATTTGAATAATGTTGATATGGTCCTGTTGCGGTTCAACCGGCGAAGGGCCAAGAAGGGCCGCCGCGGCGATAAGAAAAAGCCCTTTGAGCCAAATGAATTGCCTGATGGTCATGTCGATCTGTCTTCAGTCTTCAGTGGTCAGTTGTCCGTGGTCAGAGCCCCCCAAAGGGCGGGACTGAAGTCCGGCCACAGGTCGGTCTTCAGTGGTCAGAATCCCGCCAAGCGCGGGCCCGCCGTCTCGAGGAGCTTGATTACTTCCTTGAGGTCCTGCCATGCCGCCGCTTTTTGAGAAGGGCTTCTCAGCAGATAGGCCGGATGATATGTGCATATCAGCGGCATTCCCCGCCAGAACCTGACCTCCCCGCGAAGCTGAGACATGGGGCGGGTGCTTCCCAGAAGAATCTGAGCCGCGCTTAAGCCAAGGGCGCAAATGACCCTGGGACGGAGGGCTTCGATCTGCCTGAACAGGAAAGGAGAACACGCCGCCATCTCATCCGGCAGGGGCGCCCGATTTTCAGGCGGGCGGCACTTTACCACGTTACAAATATAGACTTCTTGCCGCTCGAATCCAATAGCAAGGATCATTTTGTCGAGAAGTTTTCCTGCCCTTCCGACGAACGGGCGGCCCTGTCTGTCTTCATCGAACCCCGGCCCTTCGCCTACGAAAACCAGGCCGCTGCCGGCCGAGCCTTCGCCGAACACCAGGTTGGTACGCCCCGAATGCAGCCTGCACCTCGTGCATCCGGACAGCTCAAGCCTTATCCGGTCAAGAGCAGGCAAGGGGGCCGTGTGGGGTTCGTCGGCGGTTTTGGAGGTTACCGGCGCCTGTCCCTGTTCCTCATGTCCCTGTGGGCACCGCTCCCATTCCCGAATGCCCCCGGCCTTGCAGCCCCACAGCACCCACCGCAGCTGCTCCAAACAGTCCACAAGATTATTGGCCGTATCGTCGGCGATCAATTTTTCACACCCGCAAGCAACACCTCGACCCTGTTCCATATCTGCGAGGCGACCTCCTCCTTTGTCATGGGACCCAGGTCGCTAACGAGGCCGCTTCGCTCGATAATCTTTACCTGGTTTGTGTCGCAGCCAAACCCGGCGCCTTGGCAGGTGATGTCGTTGAGCACGATGAAGTCGAGGTTTTTTCGCAACAACTTGTATTTAGCGTTTTCCATAAAATTTTCGGTCTCCGCCGCAAATCCGACCAGCACCTGAGCAGGGGGTTTGACATCTCCGAGAACGGCCAGGATGTCGGGATTCGGTTCGAGGAGAATACTCAGACTCTGTCCGACTTTCTTCAGCTTATGAGGGGCTTTGTTAAGCGGCCTGTAGTCGCTGACGGCCGCAGCCATCACAATAGCGTCGAGTTGAGGAGAAATCCTCGTAATGACCTCCCGCATTTCCAGTGCGCTCGTAACGCAGGTTCGTTCAACCCCTGCGGGGGCATCGAGAAAACAAGGGCCGGAAACGAGGCTGACCTGAGCGGACCTGCGAGCAGCCACTTTTGCCAGCGCATAACCCATTTTGCCGCTCGAAGGATTGCTCAAAAAGCGGACGGGGTCGAAAAACTCCCATGTCGGACCCGCGCTGACCAGCACACGCCTGCCGGCCAGAGTCGGCGGGGTCAGCATCCGCACGGCCCTCTCCACAATGTCTGAAACCTCTGCCAGCCGGCCGGTCCCTTCTTCCTGACAGGCAAGAAATCCCTCGCCAGGCGGCTCGATATGGCACCCCAGCTCGGTCAAGGTCCTCAGATTTCTTTGAGTAGCCGGATGCTCCCACATTTTCACGTTCATTGCCGGACAAACCAGCACTGGAGCGGTTGTGGCAAGCAGTATGGTAGTCAGGTAGTCGTCGGCAATTCCGGCGGCCATTTTCGCCATAAGATTAGC
>DASPQK010000058.1:0-5763 GCA_035624985.1 Syntrophobacteraceae bacterium
AGTTTGGCGAGGAGGCAATAGATGAAGGAATGGCCAGTCCGAGAGAAGTGTCAAAGGCATTGCGCGAGCAGCGGCATACAATGGAAAACGCTTCATCGGTCAGGATCGACACGCGCAAGCTGGACAACCTTGTGGATATGGTGGGGGAATTGGTCATTGCCCAGTCAATGGTGCTGCAAAATCCCGACATCCTGAAAGTGAAGAACCAAAAACTTCAGAAAGACTGCGGTCAACTCAACAGGATCACCGCCGAAATACAGCGTATCAGCATGTCGATGCGCATGGTACCCATCAAGAACACTTTTCAGAAAATGATCCGGTTGGTTCGTGACTTGTCCAGGAAATCAGGAAAAGAAGTTGTTCTGGAAATGAAGGGGGAGGAAACCGAAATCGACCGCAACATGGTCGAAGAGATCTATGAACCGCTGGTGCACATGATCAGAAACTCCATCGACCACGGGATAGAAATGCCCGAAGAACGAATCGCAGCCGGCAAAGACCTTGTGGGAACAATACTTATTGCCGCCGAACAGAAGGGGGGAAATATAGTAATCGACATAGAAGACGATGGACGGGGACTGGACTTCCAAAAGATACGCGGCAAGGCAATTGAGCGGGGAATAATCAGCGCCGCTGATCAATTAGATGAAAAGTCAATCTTCGATCTGATTTTCCATCCCGGGTTTTCGACCAAGGACAAAGTGACGGAGGTGTCGGGGCGCGGCGTTGGAATGGACGTCGTGAAAAAATGCGTTGAACGCCTCCGGGGCAAGATCGACATATCGAGCCGGTTCGGCAAGGGGTCGTCCTTTCACATGAAACTGCCTCTCACTATGGCCATTATCGACGGCATGATCGTTCAGATCGGGGCTGAACGGTTTATTGTGCCCACAATTGCTCTGAAGGAATCTTTGAGGGTTTCGAAGGAGTCCTACTTTACCGTCCAGGGCAAGGGAGAACTGGTCAAGGTGAGGGATGCCCTCATGCCGCTCATTCGTCTGCACAGCTATTTCGATGAAGAGCCCAAATATCGTAACCCGTGGGAGGCGTTGCTCCTTGTGGTGACCGAGGGCCGGAATTCCTATTGCCTGCTTGCCGATGAAATCGTTGGCAGGCAGGAGGTAGTGATCAAAAGTCTTGGAGGTCTCTTCAAGCAATTGCAGGGGATTTCGGGAGGGGCCATACTGGGTGACGGCAAGATAGCGTTGATAATTGATGTTAAGGGGATAATCAGCCTCTATGAGGAATCAAGAAATGATGCAATTAGAATCGCAGGATTGGGATGAACTGGTCAAGCTGCTCCAGGACGCTGAAGAAAGCCTGGCTGTTTTAAGCGGCGGCAACAACGAAGAAGAGGTGGAAAGATCCCGGCGTTCCATTGTGTCTTTCCACACCACAGCGGCCATGCTTGGTCTGAATGACCTGGAGAAGGTCGGACTCGAACTTGAAAACTTCCTGACCGGCAATGTGTCGCCGGGTGAGACGGACTCCATTTCCCCACTGGGGTTGGCGATAAACTCGCTCATCGAACGAATGCAAACCTTTAGGAACGGCAGCGGCGAGAGCGCCGAATTCAATTTCAATGAAATACTGGAAATGTTGAAACCGCCGCAGACCGAAGCCCGCCCGCTTATCGAGGCTGAATCTCTCGACGCAGATGAGGCGGATCTCGATTTCACCAACTTGAGGGAGTTGGCAAAGCGTTGGGGCTGTGAATTCTCAGTGGATCCCGACGGAGATTCCGGCGCGAGGTTTAGTTTTACCTTAACGGGTTCGGCCCGTACCCTGAAAAGACTCGAAAAGCTGTTCATCTCCTCGGATCCTGCCTCCACTGAACCGGGCAAGCGTGTAGAGGAAGCCGGGATCGAAAATTTGATAGAAAAAGGCAAGGAGTTGGTTACGGCCTTATCCAGCGGCGACATGGACACTGCGCAGTCTCTCCTGCTGAAACTGGCCGATCAGCAGCGTGAATCTTCAGGGCTTTACAAGCAAATTGGATGTCTAGCCAGAGGGCTGCACGATTCAATCCGCAGTTTTCTCAGCACTCTCGACCCATCACTCAATGAAATTGTCAAGGACAAGATACCCGACACCGGGAATCGTCTCGAGCACATATTGGAGATGACCGAGAAGGCTGCCATAACGACCCTGGATCACGTTGAAAATATGCAGGAGCGACTCGCCGGTGAGAAGGAACGCATATCGGATTTGAGCGGGCTTCTTGGGGGTCTCAGGGCAATAGGGGATTCATCCGGCAAAAAACTCGATCAGGCCGCTCAAACTCTCAACACCATCGGGAGCATGATCGATGAGAATCGAGTAGACCTCGACGTTATTCTCACCGCTCAGGACTACCAGGATTTGAGCGGTCAGATCATCCTTAAAGTAACCCAACTGCTCAGGGACATTGAAGGCAAACTTGTCAACCTGATCCGAAACTTCGGGGTAAAGACGGAAACCGTCAGGCAAAAGGAATCCGACCAGCTTTATGGTCCAGCGCACTCCGGTGTGGAAAACGCGGTGCACTCTCAGGATGAGGTTGATTCGCTGCTGGCTGAGTTCGGATTTTGAGAAAGAAAATTCAGTGAATTGTCGGCTTGTCGTCTTCGGACTTCACGACTTTAAGGTTAACTTTTCTCGTCTTGAGTTTTTGCGGAGTTCTGGGCCTGTGCGGGGGCGGCCCGCCGCCGAAATGTGTCGAGCAGTACTTTGCAGCCTCCAGCGCTGGCTTGACGATTAAAACGAAGCCGATGCAGGCGATTGCGAGTCCGGTGAACGGGTCGTGTCCCGTTCCCGATGTGAGATACCCCGTATAGATCAAAGTTATCCCCAAAAAGAACAAAACCGCTGAAATCATTTTTTCTTGAATTCTTTCGCCAAAAAATTCAGTCTATCCCCGTTTTCTCTTCTCTTTATTAACACAAATCTGTTTTAACTGGGAGGCGTTTTTAGGACGCGCGGCAAGTACGGCAAAAGGATGCCCAGGATGCATAAGTCCGAATACGCTTGGCTTTGTGACATGCTCTGGCTGATTTTTTTCGGCCTTCTCTCATCAGCCTATTGCCTGCTTACCGCCTGCCACACCGGCGCGACCTGCGACGAACCCGTCTATTTGCTTCGTGGACTCGAAGGCTGGCGTCTGGGCGGAACCGGAGGGCTGACCAGAATGGGCACGATGCCTCTCCCGGTCGACGTTGCGACGTTGCCTCTATACATTTGGGAGTCACTGCGAGGACAACGTTTCGATCAACTGTTGGAAATTGACCGGATGCTGCCGGCAGCGCGCGCCGGTACGCTGGTGTTCTGGTGGGTGGTGCTCATTTACGGTTGGAAGGCAGGGCGGGGTCTCGCCGGACCCTGGGGAGGACGTCTGGCAGTGGCTCTGCTTGCCTGTGAACCCACGCTGCTGGCTCACGCGAGTCTGGCCACCACCGATGTGGCGATTACCGCCTTCATGCTGGCGCTGGCATACCACTTTCATGAGGGGCGAACATCAGGATGGCGGCTGCGCGTGGGTCTTCCTTCCTTTTTCTACGGACTTGCGCTGCTGGCCAAATCCTCCGCGCTGATACTGGGTCCTCTGTGCATGCTTGTAATCGAGCTGGAGCGAATCGGGTTCAAACGGGCGTTTGTCGAACCTGCAAATGCGGGGGCAGTCCGGCTGTTTAGACGGGTGTTTTCGGAACTTGCTCCGTTTCGTCGAGACTTAATGCAAATTTTTGGTTTGGGATTTGTCCTGATGCTGATCTACTGCGGCAGCGACTGGCGCCCGGAGCCAAGTTTTAAAGCATGGGCCGGGACATTGCCTGAAGGTCCCGCGGCATCGACCATGATATACGTGGCGGACCATTTACGGATTTTCAGCAACGGCGCGGAAGGAATCGTCAGGCAGATAAAACACAACAGTATCGGGCACGGTGTGTTCATAGCCGGACGGACTGACCCGCGCGCCGTCTGGTACTACTTTCCTGTGGCGATGACAATGAAGTTGACGGCTTCTTTGCTGGTGCTGCCGCTGCTTGTTGCTGTTGTGCGGCCAAAAGCGCTGTGGAATTGGGTGACCCTAACGACGGGTGTGCTGATTGTTTTCAGTGTCGCCTTCAGGGTGCAGATCGGCATTAGGTTGATTTTGCCGCTGCTCGGCTTATTCATCGTTGGCGTGGCGGGCGCGGCGGCTAACATGATCGGCAGAGTGGAATCCGGCTGGAAAAAAGGTACGGCGGCAGTTGCCGTGGCCGGCTGTGTGTTGTGGGCTGCGGCTGCATCGGTCCATGTCCGGCCTAATGCGCTGTGTTACTTTAACGAGTTGTGGGGCGGAACGGCGGAAGGTTACAAACTGTTGAGCGATTCCAATTATGATTGGGGACAGGGGCTAAGGGAGCTTGAGGACTGGCGAGGGCGAAATCACGTCGAAAACCTCGATGTGTGGTATTTTGGGTCCGACCCGCGGATTTCCGGGGGATCGTTTCATCAGGTATCGATGAGCGAGGAGAATTTTCAAGGACCCGATGATGTGATTGCTCGGTTTCGCGGACGCTTTCTGGCTGTCGGCACAACGAATCTATACGGCGGCTATTTTATTGAAAATCCCAAGAAAGGGCGCCCTGTTGACAAGTCCAACCTGGTCGCCATTCGCTGTCTGCGGACCAGGCATCCGGTTGCCCGTACAACGACGTTTCTAATCTATGATTTCAGATGAGGTCACGTAGATCTAATGTGTATGATATCGCCCGTGGGCGACCATGTCTTTTTTCGGGTGGTAATTTCGTCGTAGCACTCTATGAAATCGCCGACCTTGCCGAGGGTCGACCCCGAGACCTGCACGCCAACCTGTTGACCGACTCTGGCTTCCCTGATCGCCTGTTTCTCGACTTGAATCGACTCTATCCTGCCGCTGTGAACCGGTCCCATGGCAGTTACCACGCGGAAATGCTTACCGATCTGGATGGAGCCTTCGACAACCTCGCAGCCCAGGATCACCCCTCCTTTTTTCGATTTGAAAGTGGCGATAACCTCACATTTTCCGGTAACCTTTTCTTCGGACTCCACCGGGGCCAGACTCCGCCCGATAACTTTGAGATCTTCGGCAAGCCTGTAGATTACGTCGTAGAGTCTGACCTCCACACCATGTTCTTTCACCCACTGTTCAAGCTTGGGGGCGACCTTTACGTTGAACCCGATGACAAGTCTGCTCCCTGTCAAAGCCATCAGCAGGTCTTGTTTGGTTATGTTCCCAACGCCGGAGTGAATGACATCCACGTCCGCTTCAGGCATCTTCAGATTGGCGAGCAGGGCGGAAACGGCTTCAACGCTTCCCACCACATCGCATTTGAGGACCAGCTTGATTATTTGTTTCTCCCCGCCTTGCGCCGCCGACCCCGGCGGGGAGTACCCCGTCTGTTTTGAAGCTTTGCGGGAACGCTTCTTTTCCGCCATTTTACAACTCCATTCCGGTCTGGGACGAGCTGTTGTTCAAATGGACACTAGGCAAGGCTCTTATCGAAGGTAACGATCATGGCCCTGACAGGGCAGGCCTTCACACATAACTCGCATGCGCTGCACCGCTCGGATTCAAATCTGACTTCCATCAGAGGTCTTTCGACGTGAAGAGCCCCTGTCGGGCAAACAGCGGTGCAGGACCCGCACTGATAGCATCTTCCCTCATCGCGGCGAATTCCCTGGCCGACCGGTTCCACCTGTACCCCCATCCGTTCGAGATACAGGACCCCCCTGTCGAAATCATCGGCGCCGCCGCGAAGCTCC
>DASPQK010000059.1:0-9069 GCA_035624985.1 Syntrophobacteraceae bacterium
AAAACTGGCAAATTTTTTGGGTCGAAAGTGGCGATAGCGTTCATTTTGGGCGCTGATCCGCTGGCATATTGCACTATTTGACCCGATTTTGCACCTCTGAGTGGGAATTCTTGAAACCCGTTTTAATTATGACCCAGTCTCTTCCGCCGGGGTGACGAAAATCCTAATCCTGCCATCAGTAAATTCAATAACTTACGCGCTTATTTAAGCGCTTATGGGGGTAAACCCCGCCCCTCCGTAGGGGAGGGGGAGCGCAGCGCTGTATGCCCTCCCAGTCTTTGCATAAGCGCTTACGGGGACGTGCACAGGCCCTTTCCTGTTCACCCATTCACCTGAGCCTTTTCCCACCGCCGCGCGATTTCGAACATGGTCCTCACCCCGAAGCCTGTTGCGCCTTTTGGAGAAAAACCGCCGTCCTTGTCGGTCCACGCGGTGCCAGCGATGTCGAGGTGCGCCCAGGGGATTTCATTTGGCACGAACTGCTTCAGGAACATCCCCCCGATGATTGCGCCGGCGCTGCGGTCCCCGACGTTTTTCATGTCGGCCACCTCGCTTTTCAGCGTATCGAGATAAAGGTCCCAAAGAGGCAGGGGCCAGAATTTTTCCCCTACCGAAGCCCCGATCTGCTGTATCCAACGGACCAGATGCTCGCGGTTGCCCAAAATTGCCGCCACTTCCCTGCCAAGAGCGACGATGCTCGCACCAGTAAGGGTGGCGATATCGATAATGAGCGCCGGTTTGAACCGCTGTGCGCCGTAGGCCAGCGCATCACAGAGCACGAGCCTGCCTTCGGCGTCGGTGCTGATTACCTCGACTGTCTGTCCCGAATAGCAGCGAAAGACATCTCCGGGTTTATAGGCCCTGCCGCCCGGCATGTTCTCCGTGCAGGGAAGTATGCCCGCCACCCGCCTCGAAAGACCGGCGCGGCCGATCGCCTCGAAAAGGCCCAAAACAGATGCCGCCCCCGCCATGTCCTGCTTCATTTCTTCCAGTTTGTCCCTGGGTTTTAGCGAAATGCCTCCCGTATCGAAAGTGATGCCCTTGCCGACGAAAACGATTGGAGGCTCATCCCCGGCGCCGGGCGGGACATGTTCCAGCACGATCACGAACGCAGGCTCCGGGCTGCCTTTGGCAACAGCGGCAAAGGCGCCCATGCCCATGGACTTCGCCGAATCCAGGTCGATTATTTCGATTCTGAAACCGAACCTTGAAGCGATTTCGGAGGCGGTTTCGACAATAAATCGGGGAGTCGCGCGGTTGGCCGGCGATACGGTCAAATCTTTTGCCAGGACGATCCCTGCCGCTTCGGACCGGGCCAGGTCCACAGCTTCAAGGAGCTCCGGTCCGGGCGCATGATCGTCAAGAAGCAAAATGGTCCCGGGACCTCCATGCCCCGCGTCAGCGTCCCTGGTCTTCATGTCCCTGAACCGATGGAGGCCGGCCATCGCGCCTGTAAGAGACTCGCGCAGCAGCGCCTCGACGGTGCATGAGGACGCGGGAGGTCGAGTCAGAGGAAGGGCGGCGGGCAGGGAGTTCCCGGCCCATCCGCTCTGCGTCCCGCCGGGACATCCGCCCCGGCCTGCAAACCCTTCCAGCGCCGGTATCGGAATCCCCGGCCGATCTACCCCCAGGTCGCGGCATTTTCTAAGAGCGAACCCCGAGGCGTTCTTGAGTCTTTCGACTTCGAATTGTTCCGCGGGACCAAGACCCGCAAGTATTACTCGCCTGACCCGCTCCTCGCCCGCAGGCGAATAAATGACGGCCACCTCCGATGGCTTTCCACCAAAGTCCGTGAGCGCGTCCGATCCTTCGAGCCACTTCCCGGAGCTTTCCAAAAATTGCCTCAAGCCGGGCGGGTGCTCGTGAGGCTTTTCAAAAACAAAAAAGATGAGGGCGTCTGCGCGCCACTCACTTTGCGGTGCAATTTGCCATTCGATCTGCATTTGACTTCCCTCCTTGAACTGCTTCTAAATGATAATAATCCGAGAAAGCAATTGACGAAAAAAAAAACATGGGGCAATAGGTAAACTGTCCTCTACCGCGATATCTGATATTGTTGACAAGGAGAAATACCATGACCCAAAGAGTCTTCAACTTCAATCCGGGACCGGCCGCCCTGCCCCTGGCCGTGCTGGAGCAGGTAAAGATGGAGATGCTCGATTTCCACGGCTCGGGCATGTCGGTGCTCGAAATAAGCCATCGGTCCAAAGATTTTGAAGCCGTTATCGACAGCGCCGTTCAGCGGACCGGGCGCCTGCTGGGACTCGACGACGGCTATCACGTGCTGTTCATCCAGGGCGGCGCAAGCCTTCAATTCGCAATGGTCCCGATGAACCTTGCGCTTGCCGGCCGTGCCGTCGATTACGTCAATACCGGCTACTGGGCCGCAAGGGCCATAAAGGAAGCCCGGGCGCTGGGAAAAGGTGTCCGCGTGGTCGCAACTTCCGAGGACGCCGAGTTCACATTCATCCCGGAAAACGTTCCCGTCAATGCGGACGCCGCCTACCTGCACCTGACCTCCAACAACACCATCCGGGGCACCCAGTGGAAGGATTTCCCGGATTCAAAAAGCGTTCCTCTTATCTGCGACATGTCCTCGGACATATTCAGCCGCAGGTTCGATCCGCGCCCGTTCGGGCTGATCTACGCCGGGGCGCAGAAAAACATCGGACCGGCCGGAGTCACCATGGTCATCGTTCGCAATGACATGCTGGAAAGGGTTCCCAAAGACCTCCCGACAATGCTCAAGTATACGACCTACTCCGAAAATAAATCGCTCCACAATACGCCGCCCTGCTTCGCCATATACGTGTGCGAACTGGTGCTCCAGTGGATCGAAGAAACCGTCGGAGGTCTGGAGAGCATGGAGAGGATAAACGACGAAAAGGCCCGCATCCTATATGATTATATTGACTCCCAGCAGTTTTACCGGGGAACGGCCAGGCCCGGTTCACGCTCCCGCATGAATGTCACGTTCCTGCTGCCCGAAGCTGGGCTGGAAAAAGAATTTCTGGACGGGGCCGCTCAAGCGGGGCTTGTCGGCCTCAAAGGCCACCGCTCCGTCGGCGGCTTGAGAGCCTCCCTCTACAATGCAACGACCGTCGAGGCGGTCAAGGCGCTCGTCGATTACATGAGACACTTTGTCGCAAAACGGGGATGAGAATAAAACTGTTTGCACTTCGCAACCACTTCCGGCCCTGTGTATAATCTTCGGCCTGTTTGAAAAGATTTGTTCACTCCGCGGCACATGCGGCCCGCGGGCAGGGAGAACGGCATGAGTGATCGAACGACGGCTTTTTTGGAAGCCCTTGGATACGCCGGGGAGCCTTTTGGCATGTTTTATACCGACACCGAACCCGAAAGCGGCTTTGCGCCGGAAGAAGGCGCCCGGTTTTCCAGCGAGATGGAGCAGCGCGGCGAGGTGGACTTTTCCGCGCTCTTTCAGAACTGGTCGTGCGTGATGGGAAAAATATGGCTGGCCCGAAAGAAAAGGTCCGCCGCATATTTCGAAGCCACGCGCTTTGGGTGCATAGGCGGTTCCTTCTACCTCGGCTTCCACAGGCCCCAGCTCGAATTCATCGCCCATTACGTCTCAACCGGCTTCCCGGGCCGCACCGACGGCGAACGATACCTGCCCTCGCCGGAAGTGACGCGCCGTTTTTTCAATGAACTTCAGCCCCGGCCTGCCCCCGCCAGGTTCTGCGTTTTCAAGCCGCTCAGCCTGTTCAAGGAAAGCGAGACGCCCGAGGTCGTAAGTTTTTTTGCAAGGGGAGAAATCATGGCGGGCTTGTGCACGCTCGCCACCTTTGTCACCGAGGACTTCGAAGTGGTCAGCTCGCCCTTTGGCGCGGGTTGCAGCCACATAGTCACATGGCCCCTTCACTACCTCAAGCAGGGCAGGATGAAGGCCGTGCTCGGAGGCTGGGACCCATCGGAGAGAAAGTTTCTGCAAACCGACGAGATAACTTTTTCCATTCCTTACGCGATGTATCTTCTTTTCCTGGAAAAGTGGGATGAGTCTTTTCTGATGACCGAGACCTGGGCTGGAGTGAAAAAGAAAAAGAGATGAGAGTCTCCACGGGAATCCACGGCCTCAAGGGACTGAGAAGGTTTGCGGAAATAAGCAGGGTGCTCGTAAGGCACGGATTTGGAGACCTTCTCGAAAGGGTGCTGGGGCGCGCAAAACCGCGCACGGAGGTTTCTGACAAAGAGGCCCCGCGCATCGGTTTCCCCTCTGCCCGCCG
Source organism: Syntrophobacteraceae bacterium (assembly GCA_035624985.1). Classification (GTDB taxonomy): domain Bacteria; phylum Desulfobacterota; class Syntrophobacteria; order Syntrophobacterales; family Syntrophobacteraceae; genus SbD1. The sequence goes on from DASPQK010000059.1 coordinate 4,245, forward strand.
CATCCGGCTCGCGCTGGAGGAGCTCGGCCCCAGTTTCGTAAAGCTGGGACAGCTCATGAGCACTCGTGCCGACACCTTCCCGCCCGAATACATTGCCGAATTCAAAAAACTCCAGGACATGGTGCCGCCAGTTCCATTCGATGAGGTGAAGGCCGTTATCGAACGGGAGACCGGCAGGCGGCTTTTCCAAATCTTTGCCGAATTCGACGAAAAGTCCGCCGCTGCGGCCTCTGTTGGCCAGGTGCACATAGCAAAGCTCCACTCGGGAGAGAAGGTCGCCGTCAAAGTAATTCGTCCGGGAATCGACCGCAGGATAAAGGAGGACCTCCGGCTGATGTATTACTTGGCCGGCAAGGCGGAAAAAAGGCTTGAAATCGGCAGGGCGGTCGGCGCCGTGAACCTCGTGCGGGAATTCGAACGCAATATCATGCGCGAACTTGATATGCTGATCGAGGCCGGGAGCATTGAAAAGTTCGCCAGGAACTTCGAAGAGGTCAGGGAGATTTACATTCCCAGGGTCCACTGGGACTACACCACGAGGTCCGTGCTGGTGATGGAGCACATCGAAGGGATAAAGATGGACCGGGTGGATGAAATACGCGCTGCCGGAATCGACCCCAAAGAGGTGGCGATGATCGGGTTGCGCTCGTTTTCGCGCCAACTGATGCTCTACGGCTTCTTCCATGCGGACCCGCACCCCGGAAACACGATAGTGATGTACGACGGGCGGGTGAGTCTGGTGGATTTCGGCATAACGGGCTACCTCGATGAAGAGATGATGCGTCAGGTCGCCAACCTCTTCCTGGGATATGCCGAACACGACTACGACATGATTATGGACGCCCTGATGGACGCGGGGCTGATAAACGAGGATATGGACCTCAAAGAGCTCAGAAGCGACTTGAAGGACGTGAGCGAATCCTTCTATGGCCGGTCTTTGCAGCATATTTCGGTAAAAGACGTCTATGACCAGGTGATGGAGCTCGTGCTCAAATACCACATAAGGCTTCCAAGAAACCTGCTCATGCTTCTCAAGACATTCATCCAGACCGAAGCGCTGGGGAAAATACTTGGCAGTGACGCGAGCATCCTGGAAGTGACCAGGCCCTTTGCCAAAAAGCTCCTCCAGCGGGGCCTGAACACCCAGAGCCTGCTCAGGAACCTCGACCGGGAGGGCCGCAGGCTTACCGGCTACACAAGGAGCATTCCCAAGTATCTAAACGATATACTGAGGGAGACCGCAGCCGGCAGGCAGGGCTTCGAACTTCGACACTCGGGCTTCGATGAGGCCGGCTCCCGGCTTGAGCGAGGGGCAAACCGGCTCACGATCGGAATCATAATCGCGGCCTCGATCATGGCCGGCGCGTTGATCCTGAATTCTGCTCAAAAGATAGCCGAATTTACCTTCGGCTTTTTTGGCCCTCAGACAGTTTCGCTGACTGCGGTCCTGGGGGTCGCCGGTTACGCGGTGGCAACCGTTCTTGGCCTCTGGCTGATCTTCTCCATCTTCAGGTCAGGAAGACTTTAAGGACCGTGAACGGTGAACGGTCCCTCCTTCCCCTTACTCATTTCTCTTCACCACGAAGCGCACGAAGAGCACGAAGAAAAAACCCGACAATTCTTCCAACCCTTGCATTCCTTCGTGTTCTCTGAGCTCTCTGTGGTGAAAGGTTGCTCTATTTTTTTCCTTTTTACTTTTGCCTTTTTACTTTTGCCTTGCCCCGCCGGGGCATTTCTCCGTGTTCCCTGTGCACTCTGTGGTGAGACCTGTTTTGCTCTTCTCCAACTCCTGCATTCCTCCGTGTTCCCTGCGCTCTCTGTGGTGAAAGGCTGCTTTATTTTTTCCTCTTTCCTTTTTACTTTTTCCTTTTTACTTTTGCCTTGCCCAGCAGGGCCATTCCTTCGTGTTCTCTGCGCTCTCTGTGGTGAGACCTGTTTTGATCTTCTCCAACTCCTGCATTTCTCCGTGTTCTCTGTGCATTCTGTGGTGAGACCTGTTTTGATCTTTTTTCATCCAAATCTTGCATTCCGCGGTGTTCTCTGTGCCCTTCGTGGTGAGACCTGTTTTGATCTTTCAACTCCTGCATTCCTTCGTGTTCTCCGCGCTCTCTGTGGTGAGACCTGTTTTGATCTTTTCCTACTCTTGCATTTCTCCGTGTTCTCTGTGCTCTCTGTGGTGAGATCATCGTCCCGATTCTTGCTTTTGATGCGATTTCCTGTTAAATAACAAAGCTGATTTGCGCCCATAGCTCAGCTGGACAGAGTGCCGGACTACGAATCCGTCGGTCGGGTGTTCGAATCACCCTGGGCGCGTTAAGAAAATGAACGGGTTACGGCGAGTACCCCGTAACTCTTTCTGCTTGGTGTGCATATAGTGTGCACGAATGGAATTTGAAGGTCCGTTTTGTCGCTCTTTTGTCTGAAAAATTCCTCCCACCATGAGTAGTAGAAGGACGCCAGATGCGCCATGCCCCAATGACAAAATGCGAGCAGAAAAACGCCGAAGGGTGGCACGAAGTCATAGTGTCAGCCCTTTCCGGGTGGTGGACCGAGGGTGTAAGGTGCTTATATTGCCACGCTCCCGTATGGGTTTGCAAGCGAAAAGCAGAACACGGACCGAGAGATTATGTTAGGCACCGATCTCGCCAAGACTCTGAACGATGCCGAGCGGGATCGTATTTCAAGGGCGCCCACGAAATATCTTCAAATCCTGTCGAGTGAATTCCTCTGTTTGCGAGCTTCAGAAATGTCAGACCGAACCACACTTGCGACACTTGGCTTCAGTCAGTTGTTCTTTCCTTGAAAGTCCTGTTACCAGGAGAGAGAAACCACCCGTCAGAATGGCAGCCGTCGCTTTGCCCCCGCTAATCCCCTTTTTCATCTGCTTTACTTCGATCTCCACTTTTCCAACACCCCGAAGAGCCATCCGATTATCTTATATGAGACAAGCATTTAGAAAGCCAATGAGTGCGCTTCGAAAGGTCCCGCTGCAATGAGGAGTCACAAACGATCTCTTTTCTCTTAAGGAACGCTTCTCAAATATCGTGATGATTGGACCTAATTCGGCTCTGCTATTTACTCCACAAAGTAATGAATCTTGGTTCCTACCTTCTCATTCATTAAAAAGTCTATGCCGCCGCTGAGGTCAAAAACGTGCCGGGAAGATTCTCCGCTTGCATCTATGACCTTGAAGGCAACGTAGCGGTCATGAAAGCTCTTAGCGGTCGCAAATGGGTAGACTATGGACTCCAGTTTCTCTACTTTGACCCCTTTGGACATTTCCTGGATTTTCTTCCTAACCTCGACTGGGCTCTCATAATTGCGTGCCTTGTAGTTCAGCTCCTTGCAAAGAACCTTCACCGACTTGACTTCGCCCGCCAGTGCGCTTATGGCATTAAAAAACCTCAATAGCTGGTTTCTGTTTTCATCGCCAGCCGCGCAATACGGGTCCATGATATAGAGTTCCTCAACGTAGGCGTTTGCTATCGGGGCAAAATACTCTTCAAAATCCCGTTTCTCCCCGGCTAATAGCTCCCAGCGCTTGATTTCAGCAGCTTCTTTGAATACGTCCTTCGAGCAAGGTGACGAAGAACTCGTCAGATCGGCGAGTATTGCTCCCCAGCGCTTGTCAGCAGTCATCTGGTACGCAGGTTTTGGGAGTATCTCTTCTAGAATCGGCGAAGCGCTGTAGTCTGTGAACCAAATGAAACCTCCCTCGGCTGGTGCTGTGAATATCCTGAGGGACCTTACAAGATGTTCTTCATTTGTATCTTTATCCAGAAAGGAGTCGATCAACAATCGCCCATCTTCCACGTAGGAGCGGAGATAGCTGATGGTCTTTCGTTGAAATGGTAGTAATTTTTTGATGTCCAGTTTCAGCGGTTCCCATAGATGCATATTAACCTTGCACCCGGCATTGAGCCGGTTGAGAAGCCACATTCTTGCCTGCTCTATTTCTTCAGGCTTTCCACCGAACAAGGTCTGACCTACTAGGTGGATTTGCACAAAAGGTTTCAGCGTCTTTTCCAGCATCTCATAGCTCGGGTTCTCCCACGGTTCTGCTCCCAACCGGATCAGAGGATGATCGGCTCCGATTTGGTCCAATCCCTTCAGCCAGTTCAGAACCGAGTGGCGGTCGAAGGAATCCCAAACCCTCTGATTGGAATAGTCGCAAAGGCAAGCTCTGCAGCCACCCGCACAATCGTTGGGACACTCGAGACGCCTTATTGCGCTTCTAAGAAGCTTCGCCACTGGAATTTCTTTGGAGATCCGAACGGCATAACCCGCGCCGCCGGACACTGCGTCGTACATTATCACGTCTATGAATTGGGCGTTGATCTTGAATGTGCACCTGATCTCACGAGGTTGTACGTCCAAGACATCAGAGGCTGCAAAACGCAAAGTTTCACTGAGAGTTTTGCAGAAAGATTCGTAATGCCGTCTTGCTTCAGCCGAGCTCAAAACCTCCCGGGGAGGAGGTATTGCACGATTGAATCGAAAGATGCACACGTCCGTGCGAAAAACATGTGCAAGATCAAGCGGCCATGAAAGTTGTCTATTCTGACACCGCTTATCACTCAGCACTTCATCGTGCGCCTGGTTGATCGTTTGGACGCTTCGTGCTGGTAGCATGTAATTACACAGTATACAGCGATGATATCCTTGGCCATGAGGACCTCGGTTCACTATAAAAATCTCCCCAGGCGTACTGTCTTCAGATGGATGGGCGCGAAGGAGTGCCCGGCTGACGGAAGGATTGTCTGAAACCTTGAACTGCTCGTGGCGTGCCATAGAAATCAGTCGAGCTTCATCAGCATACTGCTTT
>DASPQK010000060.1:0-3408 GCA_035624985.1 Syntrophobacteraceae bacterium
GAGGGCAGGGTGTTCCCTTTTACGGCCGAACTGGAAGCCGTCTTAAAGGGCCAGCGCCAGAAAACCGACGAGCTCAAACGCCAGGGCACAATCACGCCTTACGTGTTCCACCACAACGGCGGCAAGCCAATCAAGGAGTTCAAGCGTTCATGGAAAACAGCCTGCCGAAAAGCCGGTACGCCGGGCCGCATGTTTCATGATTTCCGGCGCACGGCTGTCCGTAACCTTGAGCGGGCGGGCGTACCACGCAGCGTAGCGATGAAACTGACAGGCCATAAGACTGAATCAGTGTATCGACGCTATGACATCGTAAGTCAGGTTGACCTCAAGATAGCTGCAGAAAAGCTCGAAGAGTTCGCTCGAACGGTTAAAGTTAACGGTTAAAGTACGGTTTTGCTTTACGATGTCGCGATTTTCAATACTATAACTTCAGAACTCCTGACATGCCCTCAAAAAAACCAGAGAATCTGTATTCCTGAAGCCCATTCGTGCGGACAAAAACCTGTCCGCTTTTTAGTTCTTGATCTTCTCCAAAGATGCTTTCTGCCCTTGCTGTGCTTGCATAAGAGTGGTCAGCATCAAATATAGTAAATTAGATACATTCCCCCAGATAACGTATAGAGGGTGCGGACAAAAACCTGTCCGCTTTTTTTGCTGGAATATGGTCGGGCATGATAGCTTGCCATGTCACCAGAACAAAGAGAACTCATTAGGTTTGATCCAATCCCGGGGTTTGTTTTCGTCAATGATCACGTTCATTTCATTACCGAAGGCACGGAGCGCGTCATTTTTGTTCATGGGATTATTTTTGCCCACCACGACATTTCGGATCGTGTGGCCGAGGCATATGCCATGGTCTCACTGTTTGAGACAGGCTATGCGAACCAGAATGATATCGCTTGGGCCTTCAAAGTTTCCGCTCGCAGTCTTCGCCGTTACCAGAAACGCCTAGAAACAGGAGGGTTAGCGGCCATTGCACGGCCGGATGGTCGACCCTCCGGCGACCAGTCCAAGCCCTCAAAAAGCCGACAGCGAGATCAGACGATTCTACGGCTCAAAACAAAAGGCTTCAGCAATCGCGCCATCGCTGGAAAGCTCGGTGTAGACGAAAAAATCGTGCGGAAGCATCTGCGGTGTCTGGGGTGGACGCCTTCTCCAGCACCATCCTTTGCCTTTGTTGAACAATGTCCGGACTCTGATATCGATGGAGGATCCAGACAATCAGACACTCCGGATCCCTCTGAAGATTCACAAACCACCGGTTCCGACCGTGACACGAAACCTATGTCACAGAGTTTCGATCTCAATCCTCTGGACCGCTCCATGGACAGGCTTCTGGCGGCCATGGGTCTGCTCGAAGATGCTACTCCGCTGTTTGCAAAATGTTCCAGTGTTCCGAAAGCTGGAGTTCTTCTGGCCATCCCAGCTCTGGTCGCAAGCGGCCTACTCTCTGTAGCGAAGAGAATATACGGAACCCTAGGACCTGCATTTTATGGGCTCCGCACAAGCCTGGTGGCTTACATCCTGCTGTCCTTGCTCCGTATTCCTCGCCCCGAGAATCTGAAAGAATATGCGCCCGGTGATCTGGGCCGCATCGTCGGATTAGATCGCATGCCTGAGGTCAAAACCCTGCGCCGCAAACTTGCTCGTTTGGCGTCTCTAAAAGGCAGCCGGGAACTAGGACGCGAAATGGCAAAGCATCGTATCCGGCTACGGGGTCGACTGCTCGGCTTTCTGTATGTCGACGGGCATGTGCGCGTGTACCATGGGAAACGGTCAATCCCCAAGGCGTTTGACCCACGGAAACGCCTGGCTGTTCCTGCAACCACTGATTATTGGATTAATGATCGCACTGGCGATCCGCTCTTTGTTGTGACGGCTGACGCGAATCTCCATATGACCAAAATGCTGGTTCCGGTTCTTGAGCAAGTCAGGGAACTCATAGGGTCGGATCGGCGCCTCACGATTGTCTTCGACCGGGGCGGATGGAGTCCAAAGCTCTTCTCCAGACTATTGGCTATGCATTTTGACATCCTCACCTATCGGAAGGGCCGCACACGCCGAGTCAACGAGAAGCGGTTCATGTTGCGGGAAGCACGCCTGGACGGCCGCCGAGTGAAATATCTTCTTTACGATCAGGCGGTCCGATTCCTAAAAGGGACACTGCGACTTCGCCAGATTACCCGTCTTTTGGAAAGTGGTCATCAGACCCCAATCCTAACCAGTCGCTGGGATCTGCGCGACATCGTCATTGCCTACCGCATGTTCGAGCGGTGGCGGCAGGAAAACTTTTTCAAATATATGCGTGAGGAATTTCTGATCGATGCGCTTACTGATTACGATGTCGAACCTGACGATCCGACACGTTCCGTCCCCAATCCTGCCCGCAAGGAGGTCGACAAACAGCTTCGCCTTGCACGAACTAAGCTCATCGAGCTTCAGGAAACTTATGGTTCTGCGATGCTCAAGAGGAACAACCCGACAACACTTGCTTTCACTCCCGCCGAGAAAAAGATCCGCCAGGAAATAACAGAAGTCCGCGGGCGCATTGCCCGGTTGAGGGCTTGTCGCAAAAAGACTCCTGCTCATATCCCATTAGCGGAAATGCAATCAGCGCAACAAGCAGTCAAGCTTTCAACAGAGCGTAAACATCTGACGAATATATTGAAAATGGTCGCATACCAGATTGAAAGCGATCTGGTTGGGCAAATCCGATCCTTCTATGCCAGAGCTAATGATGAAGGCCGGACCTTCATTCAGACTGCGCTACAGAATACTGCAGCAATAGAACCCGCCAATGATGAATTGCATGTTAAGCTTGCACCGCTCAGTTCACCTCATAGATCCAAAGCCCTTGCAGCTCTCTGTGAATCCCTCAACAAAACTCATACTCAGTTCCCAGGCACTAAACTGACAATGCGCTTTTCGGTCGAACTGAACCGGGATTCATGAAAAAGCGGACAGGTTTCCGTGGAGGCATGTCAGAAGTTCTGAAGTTATTGTTTTTAAAAGATTTTAATGGTGCGCCTGGCGTGACTCGAACACGCGACCCACGGTTTAGGAATCGCTTCAAGGCTGCCTTCCACAACTCGCCCTCACATCAGCAATTGCGCTTAGACCCGCATGGATACAGGAGGTGGATAGCACCTTTGATTCTTCCACAGTGTCCACAGAGTGTTTCCATTTCCAAGCAATTACCCACCATTTATCCACGCCCTACCCACAGCGATTCGAAGGAAGGTCAGTCGGCGTCCCGAAACTGAGATCCTTCGGGCTTAGAAATGCAGTTCCATCTGGTCTCCGTTCGCCAGCCCCATCGTGCGTGTGTGAATGAAAAAAATCTCTTCGACAGGGGGGCCCCATTGGGACTCCGGGAAACGGAAAAATAAATTTCGGATTTCGTGACAG
>DASPQK010000061.1:0-7298 GCA_035624985.1 Syntrophobacteraceae bacterium
AAAGAGCGAGGCATACACGCGCTGCATGATGGAATCGGCGTAGTCGTTGTCATTGCCGAAAGCTGGGGTCTTGTTTGCCAGCATCAGTCGCAATGGCTCCTCGTCCTTGAAACTACTCCGCAGGGCCGTCAAGAGCCGGTCCATGGAGATTGTCTTGTCCTCAAATACATGCTTCTTTATCGCGCTTAGACTATCGGTGATCGTGCCAATCCCGACGCACTGGATATAGTTTGTGTTATGGCGCGGCCCGCCATTGTTGTAGTCTTTGCCCTTCCGGATGCAGTCCTGGATCAGGACTGACAGGAACGTGGCCGGCGCTTGGCTGGCGAACACCCGCTCGATGTAGTTGTTCGCGCGGATCTTTAGGTCGACGATGTAATGGAGCTGTTTGGAGAAGGCTTCGTAGAGCTCCTCAAACCCCCTGAAGTCCCGCGCGTCTCCGGTTTTCAGACCGATCTGTTTGCCGGTGAGCGGGTCAACGCCGTTGTTCAGGGCGAGTTCGAGTATCTTAGGGGTATTGAGGTATCCGGTGAGGATGTAGGCCTCTTTCCCGAAGCAGCCGGTTTCGATGCACCCGCTCGTGCCGCCCTCTCGGGCCTCTTCCACAGCCTTGCCGACTCGCACCTGTTCGGTGATGACTTCGTCCGCATTGAAAACGGAGGGATATCCGTACCCCTTCCGGATCACTCGGCAGGCCGCCTTGAGAAAATGGTCCGGAGTCTTCCGGCTGAGCTGAATGTTGGCCTGCGGCTGAAGCAGGCGCAGCTCATCGAGTACTTCCAGGATGATGTATGAGACCTCGTTCACGCCGTCGCTTCCATCCCGTTTCAGGCCGCCAAGGTTGATATTGGTGAAATCATTGTAGGTGCCGCTCTCCGCCGCGGTGACGCCGACCTTGGGCGGGGCCGGATGATTGTTGAATTTGATCCAGAGGCACGAGATCAGCTCTTTTGCCGCCTCCCTGGTCAGGGTCCCGTCCCTCAGGCCCTTCTCGTAAAAAGGCCACAGGTGCTGGTCCAGATGGCCGGGGTTCATGGAGTCCCAGCCGTTCAGTTCTGTGATCGTGCCCAGGTGGATGAACCAGTACATTTGCAGGGCTTCCCACAAGTCGCGGGGCGCGTGGGCAGGTACCCAGCGGCACACAGCTGCGATCTTCAGCAATTCTTTCCTTCTGGTTTCATCCGCCTCCTCCTTCGCCATCTTCTCGGCCAAATCCGCATGCCGTTGCGCGAAGACGATCGCGGCATCACACGAGTGATTCATTCCCTTCAGTTCTTCCGCTTTGTCCGTGGCCTCTGGATCGTTCAGGTAGTCCAGCTTCGCCAGGCTCTCGGCGATTTCCCTCTTGAAGTCGAGCATGCCCTTCTCGTAAATCGTTCCGTCCAAAGAGGTGTGTCCAGGGGCTCGCTGTTCCATGAACTCGGTGAACATGCCCGCGTCGTAGCAATCCCGCCACTCCCGCGGCACACTCCTGAATACCCTGTCCCGCATGCTGCGGCCCTGCCAGTACGGGATGACCTTGTTCTTATAGATTTCGATCGTTCCGGGCGACACCGAGTACGAGGTCATCGGTCGGGAATTGAGGATAGTCAGATCTTCTAGGGAATGGCAGGTCAATTCAGGGTAGGTCGAGACGGCCTTGGGGAAAGGACCCCGCTCGCCGACGATCAGCTCGCCCTCGCCGATGTAGATGGTCTTTTGCTCGCACTGGTGCTTGAAGTGCAAGCCTCTCATCACGGGAATGGAATACTTGCCTTCATTTTGAACATAGAAGTCCGTCTCGAGTTCGGCGCGCTCGTGGGAAATGCTCGGCTTGGCTTCATGGCTGGACTGTCTGAGCTTGCGAATCCGCTCGTTCATAGTCATTCCCTCCGACGGTCACGCGCAGGCCGAAACTCCTGAGGAGCCCGGCGATGGCTTGAAGATGACGGGGATCGGAAGGCGGGAGCTCGCCCAACCGATACCCCCAGCCGAATCGCTTGTATTTGCTCCTCATGGCATCATGATACGGCAGGACGTCAATCCGAGCGACGTGATTCAGCTTGGCTACGAATGCGCCGGTGTTTTCCACGTTACTCCAATCATCATTCACACCCGGGATGAGGGGCAAGCGGACGCATATGGTCGCCCCAGCCGCCGAGAGGTGTGTCAGGTTCTCGAGGATCACTTCGTTGCTGACTCCGGTGTATTTTCTATGGATCTCCGGATCCATGTGCTTCAGGTCGTACAGGAAAAGGTCGGTTTGCCCGGCGACCCTCAGCAACAGCTCTCTACTGGCATGGCCCGATGTGTCGACCGCCCGGTGAATATCGAGCTGTCCGCAGGCTTCCAGCAGCTCCAGCAGGAATGCCGGCTGCATCAGCGGCTCGCCGCCCGAAAATGTAACCCCTCCTCCGGACTCATCGTAAAAGGCGACGTCTTTTTTGATCTCCACCATGATCTCTTCAGGCGTCACGGATCGACCGACGACTTCTCGTGCATCCGCGCAGCAGACTTGCGCGCACTTCAGGCACAACTCGCACAACGTGGGGTCCGTGGTGGTGGCCCCCTCCGAGAATGCAATGGCGTGGTTCGGGCAGATCGCGATGCAGTTGCCGCAGCGGACGCACCGATTCGGGCGCAGCGAGACATGCAGCTCCGGTGAGATGCTCTCAGGGTTATGACACCACCAGCAGCTCAGCGGGCACCCTTTGAAAAACACCGTGGTTCTGATGCCCGGACCGTCGTGGATGGCATAGCGGCTGATGTCAAAAATCGTGCCTGAAACCAAAGGCCTCCTCCTGCCTACTTGCGACCGTAGATTACCTGAATTCGAGGGCATCCGCAAGCTGCTCGGGTGCGGACGTAGCCGGTTGGTTGCCGAGAGCAGGAAGAAGCGTGCTGCGATCACTGTCTCCTCTGTTTTTCTATGGTCCCTCGAAGGGTCCCGGCTCATTTCTGCAGGTAGTTGGGTTTTGGGCCGCATGGCCGAACTGCCTGATGAAGGGGTCGACCTTGCCACGAGATGCCGCGCCCGGAGGGCGACGTCTGGGAAACCGGCATTGGCCCTGGCAGCGACTAGCATGGCTCGGACCAATGGAGCATGCTGCTTCCCGGGGTCGCTTCTCCCCAAAAGACGAGCGTAGGTCCATGTCTCAACTCTCGCGGGGGAGCCTTTCGCAGTAGTCTGTCTTCACCGGCCACCTCGGGGAGCACCCCCCGTCACACTCGCCGCGCCGGGCATCCCTTTTCACCGCCGGCCAGACCCGCCGACCGATGGAGCGATCTGGCCCTCGCTAGAATCAAGCAGGGTTGGGATGATCCTATCTCCTGAACTATCTCTCGCATTAGGCTCATAATTACTCGCGGACTCTCTCCAGAATTTCTCGCTCTTTCAAACTCTCTTTCCCATTTTGGGATCCAAGGCATCTCTTAATGCATCCCCGAAGAAATTGAACCCCAGTACCGTGATCATGATAGCCACGCCAGGAAACGTCGCAATCCACCACGCATCGCTCATAAAATCCCGTCCATCGGCGAGCATTGCACCCCACTCAGGAGTCGGGGGCTGCGCACCTAAACCCAAGAAGCTCAAAGCAGCGGCCCAGAGGATGGCGATGGCAATAGAAAATGAAGAATAGGCAATAACGGAGCCTAAGGTATGAGGCAGAATATGACGCACAATAATGCGTAAATCGCCGCAGCCAATTGCCCTTGCCGCTTCCACGGAGGTCGCTCTCTTTATCGATAATACTTCGCTCCAGACAAGCCTCGTATACCCCCGCCATCCCACAGCCGCTACAGCGATAATCACGTTCTGGATTCCTCCTCCCAAAAGACCCGCGATGGATACAGCCAGAACAATCGACGGAATGGATAACATCACATCGGTCATCCTCATGATCATCGATTCCAAAATACCCCCATAGTATCCGGCCATCAGACCCAGGGTGACCCCGATCAATAATTGAATAGCCACCACAGTCCCACCGATGACGATCGCATACCGGCATCCAAAGACGATCCTCGTCATCAGATCCCTTCCATACTGGTCAGCCCCAAGGGGATGAGTGAGTGAAGGGGGAAATAGAAGCCGATTATAATTGTGCTTCAAGGGATCATAGGGCGTGATGTAAGGAGCGAAGATCGCACAGAACACGATTGAGAGGACGATGATACACCCAGCAACTGCTCCTCTGTCCTTACGGAGGCGCCCCAGGACTGCCCTCCGGTAAGTATCACGATGAGACTTCTCCAGCGACATTTTCTCATCCCTGCCGTTCAGTCATATTTGATGCGCGGATCTATATACGCGTACAGGACGTCCACCATCAAGTTCACGAGGATCACCAATAAGGCATATATGAAAACAATACCCTGAATCAGGGTATAATCGCGCTTAAATACGGCGTCAACCAACAACATGCCCATTCCAGGCCAGGCGAAGACAATCTCAATGATCACAGAGATTGAAAGGAGCTCTGGCACCTGGAGACCAAAAATCGTAACAGTCGGAACCATCGCATTTCTGAGCCCGTGCTTATAAACAACAACCTTCTCCGCCAAGCCTTTACTCCTCGCCGTCCTTATGTAATCCTCGTTGAGGACTTCCAACATTCCTGCTCGAACCAGGCGACTAATAATTGCCACCTGGCGTACTCCAAGAATGAGCCCAGGCAGCAGCAGAGACCACATCCCCTCCTTGGTCCATATTGGCCCCAAACGGCCTGAGATCGGAAACACATGAAGTTTTATGGAAAATAACAACAACGCAATCAGCGCGATCCAGAATCCCGGCATCGAAACCCAAAAAAGCGAGAAAAATGAGAACAGGTTATCCACAAGCGTATTGGCCTTGGCAGCAGAGATAACACCGATCGGGATTGCCAATACGGCCGAGACACAGACGGCAAAGATATTCATTTCCAACGTTGCGGGAAGCCTTGCAAGAATCATTTCGAGGACGTCCTCATTTCTTTGGAGCGATCTTCCCAGATTTCCTCTAAGAATATTACCTAACCATTTGATGTACCGTATATAAACGGGCCTGTCCAGTCCCAGTTCTGCCCTGATCGCTCGTACGGCTTCCTCATTGGCTCGTATGCCTAACATCACCCTGACAGGATCGCCGGGTGTGAAATAAATCAACAATGACGCAAGGACGGTAACGATAAACAGAACCGGAATAAGAACCAATAGTCTGTGGAGGATAAACTTCAGCAAGGCGGAAATCCTCTCAGAAGCGTGGAGGGCTACCTCATTCTTTCAAATGAAGTAGCCCTCCGGGCATTCTCTACCGCTTGTAGATTTCCAGTGCCCTATAGCCGTCCAATTGGCTGTAAGCCAGAGGATGCTTGAAATAATTATCCACGCCGCCCAGAGTCTTTTTGTAGCCAAACAGGCCCATCTGGTTGGCTATGGGAACGACGGGGACATCTTCAACCGACAATTTTTGCGCTTCAGCCAATGCTTTCGCCCGCTCCTTTGGGTCAAGAGAGAACTGGGCCGTGTCCAGGAGGCGATCCATCTCGGGGTTGTTATAGTGACTCCATTGGAGGATAGTTCCAATACTTTTACTATGGTACCCGCGCACCAAATCATTGAGTGCGATCGCTTGACTGGTGACCTGGGATGTGCTCAAGAGATCGAAATTCCTCGCCAGGACTCGCTGGTAGAGGTCTCCCGCTTCGAGGACCTGCAATTTCGGTTTGAAACCAACAACTTCCAGCATCGGGATGACGACCTCCGCCGTTTGCTTAAATCCCGCTATGGTGAAGGCGAGAAAGTCCACGTCCAGCTTTTTGCCGTCCTTCTCCCGGACGCCGTCCTTATCAATGGTCTTCCACCCGGCTTCGTCCAGGAGCTTTTTTGCTTGCTCCGGGTCATAACTGTTGACCCTCTTCCCTATCCCTTCCGCCTCCTTTGAAAATCCTTTTATGTTCGGCGCGAGGGGTGTGTAAAGAGGATCCCCGATGCCGAACATGGCCGCCTTAATGACGACGTCTTTATTCACCGCATGGGTGAGAGCCTGCCTGACCCTGAGGTCCCTATAGCGCTCATTCTGTTGAGCGCAGTTTATCACCAGATAGACAGGAATTGTCGATTTCACCATCTTCAACTCTGTGTTGGGGTGGCTTTTTACCCTGGCGGCATCTCGCTCGGTAATATAATTCGTCAGATCCACATTCCCCTCTGTTAGTTCGCCAATTAACGTCGTGGGCTCCAACAGAAATCGGATAACCCACTCGTCTACATATGCGGGACCCCTATTCGTGACAAAAGAAGGCCCGTGTGTGTAGCCGTCAAACCGTTCCAGATTGATCCGATCTCCTGAAACCCAATTCTTGAACTTGAAAGGCCCGGTTCCCACGATGACTTTGCTTCCCCAGTCGGTTCCGGCCTTTTGAACCGCAGTCGGAGAAACAATCCCGACGGCAAACTGGGCCAAGTTGTCTAATAACCCAGGGAAGGGTCTTTCAAGCTTGAAGGCTACCGTATACTCGTTGACTACTTCCACCTCTTTCACGGCGGTCAATAATACTGCCGCAATACCTTTCTTATGTCTCTCGATGGAAAATTTGACCGCCTCAGCGTTTAACGGCGTGCCGTCGTGAAATTTGATACCCCTGTTCAGTGTAAAAGTCCAGGTTAGTTGATCCTTCGAGACATTCCATGATCTCGCTAGCAGAGGTACTACTTCCAACTTTTCATTAGGAACAACAAGGGGTTCAATAATCAGGCGAAGAATCGTCAATTCTGGCCTCCGGCCAGCTTTGAAGATGTCCAGGTTTGTCGGTTCAGCCCCCAGCCCTTCCACGATCGTCCCGCCTCTTTTGGCCTGTGCGAGTCCGTCCGAATTGAAGGCCAAAATTACCAGCACTGATGAAAGCATTACGAGCATTGACGTGAACGCTGTTTTCTTTAACATTTTGAAACCTCCTCTCGTCCTTACGAAGCCTCAGGAATTCCTTAAAGAAGGTATTCAGTGCTAAGGATCTCTCAGGCCTCTCGGGGGTTTCTTCTTCTCATGACGACACTGACATCCTCTCGATGGGGTTGTTGGGCGGCTAAGAAATGATTGGAGTTCTCCCCCCTTCGAAGCAATCCGGTCTGATTCCACCCCGACTGCTTTCCATTAGCTCACCTGGATGCGGATTTTCCAAAAGCGTTCGCATGATAATTTCTGCTCACGATGGTGCTGCTAGGAAACCTACAGCGACAAATAGAGTCCGCTAAAGAATGTTCTTGTATACCCGTCCCCCCTGGACGATCAAGGTGATCCTCTCTTGGTATTGTTGAAATAGTGTCATATCCTTTAA
>DASPQK010000062.1:0-6339 GCA_035624985.1 Syntrophobacteraceae bacterium
TGACGAACCCCGCGAGGTGTTGAAGAAGGTGCCCGGTCTGGAACTGATCGAGTTGGCGGATTCGCGCCTGGACAGTCTTTGCTGCGGAGGCGGAGGGGGCAGGATCTGGATGGAAACCCCCAAGGGTCAAAGGTTCAGCGACTTGAGGGTCGAGCAGGCCGTCGCGGCCGGCGCTCAGGTGCTGGCAACAGCCTGTCCGTATTGCATCACCAATTTCGAGGACAGCAGGTTGAACCGCGACGATAGTGATGTCATAGAAATCAAGGACATAACGGAAATCATCTCAGAGGTGATGTAGGATGGGTGGAGCGAAGCGCAACCCATCGCTAGTGATGTAGCATAGGTGAAGCGGAGCGCAACCCATCGCATAAGGGAAGTCATCCGGATGGGTGGAGCGAAGCGCAACCCATCGAGAAGACCGATAAGGACCCGGAGAAGTGGAAAAACAACAGGCTGAAGAATTCCCCATTAGTCCCGCAGACGACAACGTCGGAGATGTCCTGGTCGTAGGAGCGGGCATCAGCGGTATTCAGGCCGCCCTCGATTTGGCCGACGCGGGCTTAAAGGTCTACCTGGTTGATAAATCCCCCGCTATCGGCGGCAAGATGTCACAGCTCGATAAGACCTTCCCCACTAATGACTGCTCGATGTGTATCGAATCTCCGAAGTTTAATGAATGCAGCAGGCATCCTAATATAGAGGTCATGACTTATACCGATGTGGTCAGTGTAGAAGGTAAAGCCGGGGAATTTAAGGTAACCCTTATTAAGAAACCGAGATACATTATAGAGGATAAATGCACAGGTTGCGGCATCTGTGTTGAGTACTGCCCGGCTAGGGTGCCCGATCCATATAATCAAAATTTGTCCTACAATAAGGCTATCCATATATACTTTTCACAGGCATATCCACTTGTCACTTATATAGATGAAACTTGCCATTATCTTCAGGACGAGAGATGCACCATTTGTGCCGGGGTTTGCAAGAGTAACGCCATAGACCTTGCTCAAAAGCCGCAGAAGATAGAAATAGAAATTGGGGCTATAATTCTTTCTCCAGGCTATGAAGTTTTTGATCCGTGGCTGAGGAGCGACTATGGCTGCGGAAAGATGGCCAATGTCGTAACCAGCCTGGACTTCGAAAGGCTGCTGTCCGCCACCGGGCCGTTCGAAGGAGAGATAAGGCGCCCTTCGGACATGAAGCATCCCCATCGGATAGCCTGGATTCAGTGCGTCGGTTCCAGGCAGGTCCTCCCCGGCGGTAACAGCTATTGTTCGGCGGTATGCTGCGCCTATACCCAGAAGCAGGTGATTTTGGCCAAAGACCATGACGCCGAGGTCGAATGCACCGTATTCCATAATGATATTCGGGCCTTCGGTAAAGATTTCGAGCGGTTCTACCAAAGAGCCGAAAAGCTCGCCGGGGTCCGGTTCATACGAAGCTACGTGTCGATAGGAAGAGAAATTCCCGAAAGCGGCAATGTAACTATAAGATACGCAACTGCTCAAGACGGAGTAAAGGAAGAAGAATTCGACCTGGTTGTGTTGTCCGTTGGCTTGAATCCTCCTGCCGATGCGGAAGGCATCGCAAGAAAATTCGGCGTTGAGATCGACCCTCACGGGTTCTGTAGCACCAATCCCGATAATCCCGTCGAAACCTCGCGGCCCGGTATTTTTGTAAGCGGGGCCTTCCAGGGTCCCGCAGATATCCCCGAGTCGGTCGTGAGCGCCAGCGGGGCCGCTTCCCTTTGCGGTCAACTCCTTTCCCGCCGCAGGGGGCGGCTGGCCAAAACAAGGACATATCCGCCGGAAAGGGATGTCTCCGGCGAAGACCTAAGGGTGGGGGTCTTTGTGTGTCATTGCGGCGCTAATATCGGAAGAGTGGTAAATGTGCCCTCCGTAGTTGAATATTCCTTGACCCTACCCAATGTGGTTCATGCCGAAGAAAGCCTCTTTGCGTGCTCTACCAGCACCGCCCGGCAAATATCGAACACGGTCCGCGAAAAGGCCCTAAACCGCGTGGTTGTTGCCGCCTGCACCCCCAGAACGCATGAGCCGCTGTTTCGGGATACGCTCCGGGAAGCGGGAATTAATCAATACTTCTTCGAAATGGCCAACATCAGGGAACAGTGCTCGTGGGTCCACTCCAGGCAAAAGGAAGAGGCCACTCAAAAGGCCAAAGACCTGGTTCGGATGTCGGTGGCCCGCGCCGCGCTCCTGGAGCCTTTGCAGGAACTCGACCTGCCGGTTGACAAAAGGGCCCTGGTGGTCGGCGGAGGTATGGCCGGCATGACCTGCGCCCTCTCCATGGCCGGCCAGGGATTTGAGGTTTACCTGGTGGAAAAGGACAAAGACCTGGGAGGAATGGCCCGAAGAATCCATTACACCCTGGAAGGGCAGGATTTCCAGGCCTGCCTGGCCGATATTATACGAAAAGTCTACCGGCATCCCCTCATACATGTGTCTACCGATGCCGTAATCACCGGCGTTTCCGGCTATGTGGGCAGTTTCATAACCAGCGTGAAATTGCGGGGAAAGCTCAAAGAGATAAAGCATGGAGTGGCCGTCATCGCCACAGGCGCCGAAGAATATAAACCCGTTGAATACCTCTATGGGGAAGATGACAGGGTGATGACCCAGCTGGAGTTGGAGGAGCAAATCGCTAGGAAAGAACAAGACGTGATTAACTCCGAGAGTCTGGTGATGATCCAATGCGTAGGCTGCAGGAATGACGACAGGAATTACTGCTCCCGGATATGCTGTAGTCACGCCATAAAGAACGCTTTGAAGCTAAAAGAGATAAACCCGGCAATAGATATTCACATTCTCTTTCGAGACATGAGGACCTATGGATTCAGCGAGGATTATTACCGGGAAGCGGCAGATAAAGATGTAAAGTTCATCCGTTATGATCCCGACGATAAACCCCTGGTGGAGGCTGTCGAAGAAAACGGTCGGCGTTTTCTGAGGATTACGGTGGCCGACCCTATTCTATGTCGGAAGCTTGCTATAGATGCCGATTTACTCGCTTTAGCGGCAGCCGTTGTTCCTTCGGCAACAAATAATGAAATATCCCGGTTTTTCAAACTGAATTTGAACCCGGACGGGTTCCTCCAAGAAGCTCATGTAAAGTTAAGGCCCTTGGATTTTCCAACCGACGGCGTTTTCCTTGCCGGAATGGCTAGATATCCGGCGACGTTGCGGGAAGTCCAGGCGCAGGGAATGGGAGCCGCGTCGAGGGTTGCTACGATTCTTTCGAAAACCATGCTGCATTCCAGCGCATTGGTGTCCAAGGTCACCGATAAGTGCGACGGGTGCGGCGACTGCGTCGGTCTGTGCCCATACCACGCCCTTCGCCTGGAGGACTACGAACAGGACGGGCAGAAGCGAAGGAGAAACAAAACCATCGAGGCCCTTTGCAAAGGCTGCGGCCTTTGTGCTGCAACGTGTCCCAAGGGTGGCATCGTGGTCCTTGGCTTTACAAGAAAACAGTTGGAGGCGCAGGTTGACGCAGCCCTGTCGTTTTAGTCAGGCGCCACATAAAACATCTGAAAAGATTTTCTGCGCCATGTCCGAGGAACTCACCGCCAGGGACATCCGTCCGATGAGCTACTGCGCCGAATGCGCGCTGACAGGCCGAAATCCGGTCGATGTCGAATTGTAACTCTGTCCTGACAACTTGTCCGTATTGCGCCTGCGGTTGCGGGATGTGGTTGGAGGTTTTCGACGGAAGAATCGTTGTATCCTCCCCTCGAATACCAGTCCGACGAACCGGGGGAAACTGTGCCTAAAGGGTTGGTCCGTCCACGAGTTCGTCCAACATTTCGATCGGCTGCGGAAGCCCCTGATCCGGGAAAACGGATCGTTTCGCGAAACATCGTGGGATGAAGCGATGAGCTATGCGGTACAAGAACTGGGCAGAATCGGGGACGCCCACGAGCCTGAGAGCATCGGCTTTCTTACCTCAGCTCGCTGCACCAACGAAGAGAACTATATTCTGCAGAAGTTTGCGAGCACCGCCATCGGATCCAACAATGTGGATCATTGCGCCCGCCTCTGACACGCCTCCGTTGTGGCAGGTCTTGCCCTTGCTTTCGGTAGCGGCGCTATGACGAATTCCTTTGACGAACCGGAGATAGCCTCCAGGGAATGTTGGAACTGCCAAGAATGTTTTCCTCTCTGCCCCACCTCGGCGCTCCAGGCAAATTTTTTCTTGACTGAAGCCCTTATGCCCTCCCCGCTCTCGCTCGGAGCCAGGTCAAAAGAATAGGGGGGCGCAAAAAACCCCCTTTGAAAAACTCTTTTGTCACTGACGTGCACCGCCCTCCACGGACACCCTTCATCATTCTACATTCGTCTTTGATCCTTCTACATTCTACATTCTACATTCTACATTCGTCTTTTATCCTTCTTTAATAATGCGGAAATTTCGGCCCAGACGCCCGATGACTGCCGTTGTGTCATTCATGAGCTGGCCTAATAAGCTTCATTAAGCCAATTAATTTGACTTATAAATTGATTAAATGCTCAAATCAGAACTCTGAGATATCGGGTAGCCGTTGGAGCACATGGCAGGATTCGGCAATAGTGTTTGAAGGGAGGCCTTAATGGATTACAAATCATTTTCCGAGGAAATTTCCAGGATGGTTCGTCCCCAGTCTTTCCCTGTGGGAATGAAATTTGCCCAAGATATTGCTGAACTGCCGAACCAGGCAGTCAGACCTTCTAAATATGGCGTAAAGATTTCGCTTTGCCAGTGGACGACTATGGCAAGACGCTGGGGTCGGGTTGTCGGGGCGACGGCCGAAGATATAAATTGCTCGCCCTGCCTTGCGGCCCTGGGCCTTAGACGGCTCGAGAGCCTTAGGCACCTTTCCGAATACTTCATGGAGATGGGTTATTTCGACAATATGGAACTTGCCGAGGCGGTAACGAGGGAGCTTGATCCTATACCGTCAGGGCAAATAAAGGGGATAACCATTTTCCCGCTCGAGGCATCGCCTGTCGATCCCGACATCATTCTGATTTATGGAACACCTGCGCAAATGGCCCGACTGGCCTCCGGCTATGTTTATCACCATGGAAAGCTTATCGAATCCAGGACCACAGGATTTGGCCTTTCGTGCCTTTCAGCCGTAAAACCTTATTTTACGGGCAAGCCCGCATTTGTTCATCCTGGACGGGGAGAGCGTATTTTAGCGGGCACAGAAGAATCCGAGATGTTTTTCACCTTTCCCGCCGGAATTAGCGAATCGCTTTTAGACGGCTTGAAGAAGACTCACGAGAAAGGAACAAGATATCCCGTACAAAAGTATATTATCTATCAGCCGCCGGTCATCAAACCGGTGAAGAGTCTCGAAGAGAAATTGAAGGATTTTTGAGTATTTTTCACTCAATCCCATCAGGCGGGCTGGTTAACCGGAAAATCTCGCGGGTCGAAGCGTTTATAGCAAGCGTCAAAAGAAAGTTGACACGATCTTATGGCCCATGGGATGTTTTTCTCTGTTTTCCGACATCCGACCCCCGACCAGATACACTTCGGGGGCCGGCTTTCCGTCGTCCGTTATAACTCTTGGTCCGCTCACGCCGCCGGGTGAATGAAGGGATAAACATCGGGGTTCGCGCGCGGTAAGCATCATACTCAGCGCCGAACTGCGAATGCAAAAGCGCCTCTTCGGCTCGTATGCGTGCGAAAAGCGGCAGCCCCATAAGCGCCGTGAGCAGCAAGCCGACTGCCGAGCGAAAAGCGAGAGCCCACCCGAGCGAGCTGACGAGCAATCCAAGGTAGCTGGGATGGCGGACAACACCATAGATACCGTTCGTTGCCAGCGTATGCCCGGGCTGGATGGCTACCAACCCGCTGAACCGCCGGCCCAGCACAAAGACCGGCCAGATCCGCAGCACGCTCCCGACAGTCACGACTGCGACGCCAAACCACCGAACGGTTTCTCCATCGAGTGTCCAAAACTCTTTGCGGTCCGTGTACGCCGGCAGATAGGCCGACAGCAGCGCGATCAGCCCTATTGGAATCAAGACCCAGCGGTTGGAACGGTCCTCGCGCTCACCCGGGCTCAGGTTGCCGGCGCTCAAGATCCCTACGCCGGTCATCACCAAAAGTACGACCGTGACGACAATCAGGGCCGGGTGGGAGAAGAATGCCTCAAACCCGCCCCAGCCGAGAACGGCGAGCCCGAGATAGACGAGAGACATCAGGATGGTGAAAAATGCTATGGGTGCGATCGTCATATCAGCCTCGTTCGGATTACATCCGGGCTGCTCAGCCCCAAACGATGATCTCAACCGCGACAGCCGCGCAGCCATGGCTCCTTTTAATCGAAAA
>DASPQK010000063.1:0-5250 GCA_035624985.1 Syntrophobacteraceae bacterium
ACATTCTACATTCGCTTCATCCGCCCGCTGTTAAGCGCTGTTATTTTGGAAAATAAAGGCCGAAAAGACTAATTAAATCAACTTGTTAGGAGATTGGAAGAGCGAATTTCCCTGTATTTACAGCGAATGCAGCGAGAACCCGTTCCCGTCCATCCACCCCACTCCGCTCCTCCATCCCCGTCCGGGGTGGGAATTCGGCTTATCACCGTTCACTCGCAGGCCTCGCTCCCTTCACTGTGCACCCTTCGCGCTTCACCGCTTCACCCTTCACGGATCACGATTCACCCCCGCTCCTCCTCTGTGTCCTCTGTGTCCTCTGTGTCCTCTGTGCTCAACGGTTATTCACCGCTCACCCGCGTATCAGTGCTTGAACGCCCGCTGTCCGGTAAGCACCATGGTCACTCCCGCTTCATTGCATGCCTCGATCACCTCCCAGTCCCTCATGGAGCCGCCCGGCTGCACAACGGCCTTTATGCCCTGGCGTATCCCGACATCCACCCCGTCTCTAAAAGGGAAAAAGGCGTCGGAGACCATCGCGGCGCCTGAAAGACCCCCCCTGGCCTCCCGCGTCAGACCATCGATTTCCTCTTTGAGCCCTTTTGCCCGCTCCCCTTTCCCAATGGCCAGTTCCAGATCTTTGTATGGAATTTTGTGCATGTCGAAACAAAGTGCATCCGCATATTTCTGATAAGCTTTGTAGACGGCTATTTCGGCTACCCCGACCCGGTCCTGTTCGCCCGTGCCTATTCCGGCCGTGCACTCATCTTTTACGTACAGAACCGAGTTGGAGGTCACGCCCTGCTCCACAAACCATCCGAAAAGAAGGTCCGCCATTTCCCGTTCGGTAGGAGTTCTGTCGATCTTGTAGACCTTGCCCTGGTAGGTGGCTTGGGCCGGTTCGAAATCAACGCCGCTCCTGATCTTGCAAAGCGGTGACTGCTGCACGATGAGGCCGCCGTCGATAAGCGACTTGAAATCTACGAACCGCATATCGAGGTAGTCTCGCAGCCTGTCTATCCTCGATACCTGAATGATCCGCAGGTTGGGCCTCTTCTTAAGGACCGCCAGGGACCCTTCCTCGTATTCGGGCGCTGCGACCACCTCCAGGTAGTTTTCCGAAATGAGATCTGCCGTAGCCTTGTCGAGCGCGCGGTTGACCACCAGGCATCCGCCGAAAGCGGCAATGCGGTCTGCGCGGTTTGCCCGATGGTAGGCGTCGGAAAGGCTTGAGCCGAGCGCCGCGCCACAGGGATTGTTATGCTTGAGGATTACGGCTGCGGGTTTTTCAAGCAAGAATTTCAGTATGTTGAGCCCATTGTCCAGATCGGTCAGGTTGATTTTCCCGGGATGCTTGCCTTCCTGGAGCATGTCCTTTTCGTCGATTGCGCTGACCAGTCCGTTTCGGGGATCGATGAAGCGGCATGCGCCAAGCGTCAGGTTGCCGCCCACCAGTTCGTAGAGCGCCGCTTCCTGGCCCGGATTTTCCCCGTAACGCAGCCCCTTTTCGATCAGTTCACCCGTTTTCTCATCCGGGAATCTCCAGGAGCGCTTCCTATAGACGAGCGATTGATCTCCAAAGCTCACGCTGAGCGAATCCGGAAAATGGTCTTCCATGACGGTGCGATACATTTTCTTGAGGTCTTCGGCCATTTTTTCCTCCTGAGATGCGGAAATTGCGCCGTTTGTATAACAGCAGGAAACTTAAAAGCAAATAAAACTTGATACCCTTAAAAGATGGGATTATTTCCCGATTGCAGCAAACTACGATAACCACACTGGAAAGGATGCGCGCTTTGAATAACTTTCAGGGACTCGGCTCCGCCACCCTTATCGGCAGCATGCCTCAAACAGACCGGGAAAGAGCAATCGGACTGGTGCTTCGGTCCGTTCCCCAGATACCTGCCTGGCCCCAGCTGCCGGCATATCCCGCCGAACAGATGATGGCTCAGTACATCGAAGGGTTGCCGGGGCTTGTAACCGAAGAGGGCAGCCAGCTCGTGAGGTCTGACACGCCGGAATTCGACCGGCAGGTGCTCCTTTTTTATGAACAATACCTCGCGCTCGACGCCCCTGCCGAGCCGCCGCTCCTTGTCGATAATTCGCCCTTCAGGATGGGCACGGAAACAGGCGCGACCTTCCGCCGTTTTTTCGAGGTTCTCGCTTCCGCCCCTCCGCCCGCTTTGCGCGCTCTCAAAGGGCAGATAGTCGGGCCGTTTACCTTGCTTGCCGGCCTCAAAGACCAGGAGGGCCGCGCCCTTATTTACGACGATCGCTTCCTGGATATCGTTCCCAGGCTTCTCGGCCTCAAGGCAAGGTGGCAGATCGAAACCATGCGTGCGATGGGGGTCCCGGTGATAATTTTTCTGGACGAACCGGGCCTCGCTGGATTCGGATCCTCGGCCTTCATTACCATAACCGCCGAACTTGTCCTGATGCTGCTCACCGAAGTAGTCCAGGCAGTTCACGCAGCAGGCGGGATCGCCGGTATCCACGTCTGCGCCAACACTGACTGGGTGCTCGCCTTCCGTTCTAATGTCGACATCGTCAATTTCGACTCCTACGGATATTTTGACAAGTTCGCCCTCTACAGGAAAGAGTGGCTCGAGTTCATGGCCGGGGGCGGCATCATGGCTTGGGGCGCAGTCCCTACGTTGGACATCGAAGCGATTCGCGCGGAGACCGCGCAGAGCCTTGCCGACAGGTGGACCGGCCAGGTGCGCCGACTCGCCGCAGGAGGGATGAACGTCGAACAAGTCATGGCCCAGTCCCTTTTTACCCCGAGCTGCGGCTGCGGCAGCCTCTCTGAGGACGACGCCGCGCAAGTGCTGGAACTGCTGGGAGGTTTTTGCCGAATAGTCTTGACAAACGCGCGATGTGGTACTAGGTTCTTTTAGCACTCTTTTATGGTGAGTGCTAGCAACAGAGGAGCTCCCGTGTGACCAAACTCACCCAACGAGACCAGGTGGTTCTGGAAGCCGTTATTACCGATTACATCGAAACCGGCGAACCAGTTGGCTCTAGGACTATTTCCAAAAGAAGCGTCATGAACGTCAGCCCTGCCACAATCCGCAACGTCATGGCCGACCTGGAGGAAATGGGACTGCTTCACCAGCCGCATACATCCGCAGGTCGAGTTCCAACGGTTAAGGGCCTCCGGCTCTACCTCGATTCGATAATGCATTCCAGACAACTCGAAGGGCCGCAAAAAGAGCAGATTCGATCTGCGCTGAAAACCAGCCAGCAGGACATCAGGGAGTTGCTGCGCGGAACATCCAAACTGCTCTCGCAATACTGCAGGCAGGCCGGAGTCGTGCTGTGGCCCAAGTTTGCCATCGCTTCGTTCAAACATATCGAGTTCCTTCGCCTTGGACCTTATGACATAATGGTGATCCTCATTTCGAAGGCGGGACTTGTTCACCAGACTCACATCCAATCGACTCAGGAGACTACCCAACTGGAACTTGACAAGTACAGCCAATATATAAACGAACTTCTCGAGGACGTGCCCCTGTCGATGGTTAAGGAACGAATCCTGGAGGAAATGGAAAGCGAAAAAGCGCTCTTTGACAAGCTTTTTGCGCGAGCCCTTAAGATGGCCCACCAGGCCATTGAAGATACCGACGAAGAGAGCGAGATTTACATAGAGGGTAAGACCAATCTTTTGGATAATCCGGAATTCGCCGACGTGGAACAAATGAGGCGGATACTTCAGGCCTTCGAGGATAAATCCAGGATGATACGCCTGCTGGATGAAACCTTCAAGGTTTCCACCGGAATCCAGATAATTCTGGGGACCGAAGGTGAACTGCGGGAGTGGCAGGAAATGAGCTTGATTTCGGCCCCCTACTGGCATGGAAACACCCCTCTCGGTTTGCTCGGCGTTATCGGTCCCTTGCGTATGGATTATTCGAGAATTATACCGATCGTCGAGTTTACGGCGCAGTTTCTAAGCCAGTTACTGGAAATCACCGGTGAGATTTGAAAAATCAACTTTTGACCGATGCCTCGTTGCCGCATTTGTTGGAAAGTGAACTTATATTGTCAAAATCCATGAGATGGTGGTGCGGCGGGGGGCGCAGAATCCATCGGGTAGATGCGCTCCAGCCGCTCAAGTCAATGGAGGAAGCTCTTTGATGCCTGTTGAAAGAAAGCCTGCGCGCGAAAATTCCGATTCCGGAAACGAAGTTGAACCCCATGTCGAATCCCGGGATAATGGCCAAGCAGATTGCCGGCAGCTTCTCGCAAAACGTGAAGAGGAACTCAAAGAGGCCCAGGACAGGCTTCTAAGGCTTGCCGCAGAATTGGACAACACGCGGAAACGGCTGGAAAGGGAAAAAGCCGACAGCATAGCATACGCCAACGAAAGCATCATGCGCCAGCTCATCGAGGTGATGGACAACCTCGAGCGGGCTATCGAGCATGGAGAAAAGGATGAGACTTCTGAGGGCCTCCTGGACGGCGTGCGCATGACTCATAAAAGCTTCCTCGATGTGCTTGCCAGGTTTGGGGCGGCGCCGTTTGAGTCGGTGGGCGCCGCTTTCGATCCTAACAGGCATGAGGCGGTTCTCCAGGAGAGCAGCCCGGACTGCCCCGATATGACCGTGACAAAGGAATTTCAAAAGGGCTACACATTAAGGGATAGGCTTCTCAGACCTGCGAGGGTCGGGGTGGCAAGAAATGCAAAAGGCGATAGTTGCTGAATTCCAAGGAGGCAAATAGATGAGTAAAGTCATAGGAATCGACCTCGGGACCACCAATTCAGTGGTAGCAATCATGGAGGGAAAGGAACCGAAGGTTTTGACCAACGCGGAAGGCAGCCGCATCACCCCTTCCATGGTGGCCGTGACCGACAGCGGCGAACGGCTCGTAGGGCAGGTTGCCAAGCGACAGGCCATAACCAATCCCGAGAATACCGTTTTTGCGGTAAAAAGGCTTATCGGCCGTAAGTACGAAACACCCGAAGTCCAGGCCGACATAAAGGTCCTTCCCTACAAGATCGCACGTGCCCCCAACGGCGACGCGCACATCTCGATTCGTGGCCGCGACTACAGTCCCACGGAGATCTCGGCCTTCATCCTGACCAAAATGAAGCAAACCGCTGAAGATTATCTGGGAGAAAAGGTCACGGACGCCGTCGTTACGGTGCCCGCCTATTTCAATGACAGCCAGAGGCAGGCTACCAAGGATGCAGGCAAAATCGCCGGGTTAAACGTTTTGCGCATCATCAACGAACCGACTGCAGCCTCCCTT
>DASPQK010000064.1:0-9712 GCA_035624985.1 Syntrophobacteraceae bacterium
CTGCTGGGCCGTCGTTCCGGGTGGTTGCGGCAGCACGTGCATTTCAGCCTTAAGGGTTTGCTCCATGGCCGCTGGAACCGGTTCGGCAGACTGAGGCGCTGATGCTTGATCCTCCGAAGCCGACCGAGCCTGCTGCACTTCGCCCGCAGAAGCGGTGGACGGATTGCCCATGGCTTGAGCCGCGCCGGGTTCGGTCTGCTGCCGGGCTGCTGAAATCGGGAAGGTAAAGGCCGCCGTTCCAAGCAGCAGGACAAGAATCAGCGGCAAACGGCGCGCAATTGCAATCTTGCTGACATGTGATTTCATGGTGCCCTCACTGGATATAGGCCAATAAGACCCGTCAATACGGCAGCGAATAATTATATATGACCGATACTATATTTTTCATTAAAATAAAATACTCTAAAAGCAGTTATAGCAAGCGTCAAAAGAAAGTCGAGACGATCTTACGGCCCGTGGGATGTTTTTCTCTGTCTTCCGACATCCGACCTCCGATTAGATACACTTCGGGGGCTGGCTTTCTGTCGTCCGTTATAGCAGTCGCCGGTCCACGGATTAAACACCTCCGGGCCCGCTTCAGCGCTCAGTCCCGCGAAGCGCGGCATTTCCCTGACGACTCCGCTGAACACCGATCACCCTCTTTAGCTGAGGCGGATTCGATCGTCTTTCCTTGCCTCAGTTGATCACAAATCTGTTCCACCACAGATCGCCTCGAATAACCAGGGTAAAGATCAATTACCTTTTTGAAAGCCGCAACCGCCCCATGATTATCTCCCGCCTTGGCTAAGAAAAACCCGAGCGCCAGCCAGGCATTGGAGTTTTCCGGGTCGCCGTCTAAGACTTTTCTGGCCGCTTCCACGGCGTGGTCCGCATCCTCCCTGTTGAAGAAGTACCATCCTTTGAGCAGCCTGGCTTCAGAAGACCCTGGAGAAATTTCCAGGGCAGCGTCCAGACGCCTTTCTCCTATCTCCTGGAAGAACTTCGGCAACTGCTTCTCTTGCACTAGATATGCCACTGCCATGTCGAAATTGAACCTGGAAAAAGGATACATCACATATTTTTGAAAAGAATTCCATTTTTCCTTTTGCGCCTGGTTTTGAGCATCTTCTTTTTGGAGATTTTCAACTTCAGCTTTCAGGTGTGAATCGTCGGGGTTTTTCGCATATTCCCGCTCGACGATTTCACGGGCATATTGCGCCTCACCGTGTCTTTTGAATTCCTCGGCTGCCCAAATCACCGGCGGGGGCAGTGGCGGCTCGCCGCAGGCGCCCTCAAGGCCGGGATCGGCATCGTGGGGGTCGAACCTTGAAAAGATCTCCAGCATGGCCGCCCCGATAAGACCTTTATTGTAGGGGGAATTATCGGTCAACTGGGTGTACCTGAGCCCATCAAGGACCCACCTCAAAGCATCATCGGGCTTCTTTTTCTCAAGGCAGGCCATTGCCATGTTAATGCAAAGATCGGGAAGGGCATCTGCGCCGATCTCTTTGTCGCCGTATTCCTCCAGAAATTTTTCCCCGTTTTCGATCGCTTCGTCTGTCCTGCCCAGTTTTTTCAGGGACACTATCAGGGCGTTCTCCGCAAGGCCATAAGCTTCGCGTCCGTTTTTGCCCAGTTTGATTGCTTTTTCGGCATATTTTATGGCTTCCTCATATTGTTCGGCCTCAGCGAGCGTGTTTGCAAGGTCCGCGTTCGTCCTCGGGCTTTCAGGTGCTTTCATCACCGCGTCGTAATGGATGGTCAGCTTGTTTTCCCAGGCTTCGTTGCGGATAAACGTCAAGAGGGCAAAACAGGACGCGCAGATGAGAAGCAGCGAACAGGCGGCCTTTGCGAATTCCCCGCTGGTAAGCCGGCTCGCTGCCTTCCTTAGAAAGATCGCAAAGACCGCGGCAACGGATAGATATAAGCCGACCGAAGGCAGGTAGAGCCTGTGTTCGAATGCAAGCTCCAGGGGGACGATGGTCGATTCGATGACAAGATTGAGAAAAAACCAGGCGATCCCGAAAGTGACGGCTGGAAGCCGCCGCCGGTATCTTACAGCGAAAATTATGAGTGCTGCGGTCAGGAGCAGCGCCGGAAAGGTCGTAAGAGGGCTGAAGAGGGAGGTGGAAATTTGAGTGTCGTGCTCCATGGAGAGCCGTGCCGGGGACGGCCAGAGCAGCAGCGACATGTACCACACCACCACGCGCCCTTCCGTCAGTAGCCGCTCGGCTAGGTCGAAATCCCTGTGAGCGTAGCCGCTGAGGACTTTGGGCAATACCACGGCGAAGCCGTACCAGGAGGATGCAAGTAGAACCCCTGCGGCTGCCGCGCGAACTTTCCAGCCGGTTTTCCGGCACACGGCCCACCCTTTTTTGAGCCAGGCCGAATCGAAGAACCAGATGTCGACCATGGTGAGCACGACCGGCAGAAGCGCTGAGTTCTCCTTGGACAGGAAGGCGCAAATAGCGGCAAGCGCGCAGAGAAAGTAGAATACGAAAGCGACCCCGTTATTTTTGCCCGAAAGGAGGCGCGCTTTTATAAAACATGCCGCGCATAGCGTAAAGAAGAGCGCCTGCATGGAAGCCATGCGCTGCACCAGGTATGTCACGGCGCTTGTTTGAAGGGGGCTCAAGGCCCATATGGCGGCGACGCACAGTGGGAAAAGGCCTCCCATTTCATAAGGGGCTTCACCTGGGCGGGCCTGTTTTTCCGCGGTCAGCACCAGCTTTAGCAGCCAGAAGACCGCAAGGAAAGCCAGCAGGTGAATCAGGATGTTTACGGCGTGAAAATAGATGACGCTGCTGTGCCCCAGGTAGTGATTGAGTGCATAGGTGACCACGGGCAGGAAACGCGCCCACCCGAACTGCGACCTGGCAAGTGAAAGGATGCCGGATGCCGACAGGGATTGGAGGTATATTGCCTTCGGATATATGAATGAATGAAAATCGTCCAGATAGGGCGGCGAGGTGAGAGTGTTTGAATAAGAGGAAATAACCATCGAAACTGCAAGGAAGAGCAGAGCATAAGCCAGCGCTCTTTTCCCCTTATTGCCTGTTCCAGTTCCCATATTCGCCGTACCGTTCAATTACGCCGGGATACCACAAGGCAAAAAATGTAAGAATGCCGGCGTGAGACCGGCATTCTTCGCTCGGTTGAGTTTCGTTCGCGTTCGATTACTGTGCTCCCGCTAACCCCAGTTGTGTCGCAATGCCTCCTGAATAGGTCCAATATCCGATCGTCCCGTTTTTGGTGGTGGGAGATGCGCTCAAAGTAGCCGTCCCGAGGGCGAAGAGAGGACTCGTTGCATTCCCGTTCTTGAGAGTGACTGTGAAACCGGGGGTGTTGGCGCCCGCTAAGGCAGCTTTGAAGTACGTGGTATTGGCGTCGGCAGTCAAAGTAGTGAACGTGTTGCCTGTCGGGAAGACATTGTTAAGGCTGTAATAAGACGCAACGTTGGTCTGGATGGCGTGAACCCCGGGCCAAACCATGCTGGTAAGGCGCGATTTGGTAATATACTTCTGATAGTAGGGGACCGCGACCGCAGCCAGGATGCCGATGATCGCAACGACGATCATCAATTCCACCAGTGTAAAACCTTTGCTTTCCTTCATTCTGATAAACATGTTTTTCTCCTTGTCGGTTAGTGGTTTCTTAGAGGTCAATCTCTCGCGATTGCGTTTTCCTCCATCCAAATAAATATCGTTAATTGCTTCCGATCACTTTAGCCTATTTCGTACTTGCGCCCTGGAGAGAGCAAAATTGATGCCCGGATGAGCCCGTCTTTCAACAATTTTTGCCGTGCCTCGCAAACCGGTGCTGATAACGGTCTCGAACATTTCCACAAGGACAGAAGTGACCGTGAGCAAACCGCTGCCGGGTATCGATAGCCGCATTTAATGACAAACCTTGTCATTGTCGGTGACGAAAAACGGCATTCATGTAATGTCAATGGCGATCCTTCGATTGGCACAGGGCTACTTCTCCCCGGCCAAGCCAAGGCTTGCCGCCAGTGAGCCGCCGAGCTGCCACCCGACGATCTCGCCGGTGGTCGTAAGCGGATGAGCGCTCAGGGTCATGCCGTCGAGCGCATGGAGCGGGGCGGTGTCGGCCGAAGCCCTGATGGTGAAGTCTACGGTCGCGCCCGAAGTTGTGGTCGTGAAATACGCAGTATTGGCATCTTTAACGAGTGTATTAAGGGTATAGCCTGACGGGAAAGGGAAGGTTGGCTGAAAGACGAAGTAAGCCGCCAGGTTGGTTTCGATTACGTGAACCCCCGGGAAAACCAGGCTGGTAAGCCGCGACCTCTGAATGTATCTTTGATAGTAGGGGAGCGCGACCGCAGCCAGGATGCCGATAATGGCAACGACGATCATAAGTTCCACCAGAGTAAAACCCTTGCTTTCCTTCATCCTTATCAACATGATGTCCTCCTGCCGCAGCTCTGGAGTCGCGGGCTGTGATTTTTCACTGGCATTGGCATAGTTCATATCTAACATTAATTATCGTCAGCAATCTTCCATGCTTCAGTCTTTTTTCTATCCATCGGCAAATGGGGTTGAGCAAAAGTGATGCCTGAATGCGGTTTTTTTTCTGTAATTATGTAAAAAGGCTCCGGGATTAGCTTGCAAGCCTATCCCACCCGTGTATGCGCCGGCCGTGATCTGTCGCTTGCAGAGCGTTTGTTGGCAAACGGCTGACAATTTTTGTCATCCCGACCGAGCCTTCAGGACGATTGAGTAGTTCGCTGTGTTTGTGTCGGGAAAGGGGTCCTCAATGAAATCACCTTTAATGTGCATTTGACGGAATGTGTAATTTCGTGCTCAAGCCGCCCCCTGCGGATGCGGAAATCGAACCCCGGACGGCCCTAAAGTAAAAGCGGGAAAAGTCCGAATTAATTGGACGTAAGTCTTTGTGCGAAAAAACCTGTATTGCGGCTTCCGCCGATGCATGCGGATTTGCCGCCCCCGGAGCACAGAAGCGGGAAGTTCGTACAAAAATGCGGCCAGGGCTCTATCTGGGGATTTTCGGCCCGCCCATCAGAGAGGGAATCGGTTGAAGGAACTTTTTCAAAAGCGACCAATGCATAATTGAAGTATATTAAATATTCATACAGAGGTTTCGAATGAGTTTGCTAAGTTTGCTTAAAATGGTGGAAGGCAAAAAGGTGCTTTTCATAACGACATCTGATATTGAGTATATAAGAAATAGACAGGAAATAAACATTCTACAAGAATCAGCACAGAGTATAGATATAATAGCTCCAAAAAATCTGGGTGTTATAGGCCCAATCGATATCATGCGTGTTTTGTCAATCAATTTGAAGGTCATTAGCACAAATATTTCAAAGTACGATGTAATTTTTGCGAGCGGCATTCCTCAGCTTATAGCCCCCTTTGTCCAATGGCGGCTTCGAAAAACAACGCTCATAATAGATTTTTTCATATCTATCTACGATACGCTCGTGGATGACCGGCAAGTCCTGTCTCCGGCGAATCCCTTGTCCGAGATAATGAAAATACTCGACAGGAATGCGCTTGCCCGGGCCGACCTCGTGATAGTGGACACGCGCGAGCATGCCTCATATTTCTCCAGGATGTTTGGCGTTGATTCGGCCAAAATGACGGTCGTCTATCTTGAAGCCGATAAAAAGATATACTACCCCCGGCATGTTGACAAACCGACCGATTTAAAAAATAAATTTGTTGTGTTCTTTTTCGGCGCAATGAATCCTCTCCACGGAGCGGATGTCATACTGGATGCGGCGCGGATTTTAGAAGAACACGCAAACATAGTTTTCATTATTGTCGGCCCTTATGAGAAAATAAGGGGCTTCGAGCAGTACTCCAAGCTGAAAAATGTTCGTTTTGCAGCACGGTGGCTTCCTCAGCCCGAAATAGCGCACTACATAGCTATGTCGGACGTGTGTCTTGCAGGACATTTCAACGCGGCTGTGGCAAAAGCCGCCAGGGTCATTCCGGGAAAGGCCTATTCATACCTGGCCATGGACAAGCCCTTGATTTTTGGGGAAAATCCCGCAAATCGGGAACGTTTTTCGAGCGGTGAAAAGAATGTGCATTTTGTGAAAATGGGTGATCCTCCGGCGCTGGCGAATAAAATCCTTGAGCTGAGGGGTGCGCGTTAAAAGGACTGATCGATGGAAGGCAACTGGTTGCCGATGCCTAGATACAAGCTGAGAAGGGACCTGGTCAAAAGGATGCTTCTTACCGATCCTGTTTGGGGAAAGACGTGTCTCGAATTCGGGTACGGCTCCGGAGATATGCTTTTGCTTTTTGCTTCGCTTGGGCTGTGCGCTTTCGGTTTTGATATATCGAAAACGGCCTTGGACAATGCGCGGCTTAGAATCGAACAGCACCCTGCGCTCGAGGGCAGAATAAGACTGGCTGAAAATAAGACGGAGTTGTGCGGCAGACGGTACGATTACATCATGGCCTTTGAAGTCCTCGAACATGTCGAAGACGACCTTTCCTGTATAAGAGAGTGGTGGAATCTTTTGAACGAGAGTGGGAAACTCATAATCTCGGTGCCTGCCCATCAGAGCAAATGGGGTGGCAATGACGTAGCGACAGGCCACTACCGGCGATACGAAAGGGCTGGCATGAGAGATCTGCTCGCGTGCGGAGGATTCAAGATCACCTGCTTCTGGAATTACGCCTATCCCCTGTCGATACTTCTGGATGTTTTTCTTCAAAAAAGAACTCTTGATGAGTCTGAGAAGGGGCTCTCAAGGGAAGAACTCACAAAGCAAAGCGGAATCAGGAGAAAAAGGAACATTTTTACCCGGTTGGCGTCAAGCGATTTTTTTCTCGCCCCTTTCCTTGTGCTCCAACGTTTTTTTCTTGAAAAGGATCTGAGCTCGGCGTTCCTCGTCGTTGCCGAGAGGTTGCCGCGCAGTGGGATGTCTCGATGAGATACACGGTCATCGTCCCGGTCTACAACGGGCAAGACACGATTGAGGAATGCCTCAAACACCTTCTCAATCAGAAAGGCGCAACCTATGGAAAGGATTACACCATCATCGTTGTGGACGACGGATCGACCGACGGGACCCGGCAGATTGTGGAGAATTTCCCTGTTGTCCTCATCTGCCTGCCGACAAACCAGGGCCGGATAATCGCAAGGCTTACCGGGGCCAAGTGCGCCCGAACGGACAGGATATTGTTCGTAGATTCAAGAGTTAGTCTCCCCTACGATACAATAGGCAAATTGGACGACTTTGACGACTACCCCGCTGTCATAGGCGAATTGGACTCCACCGCAACAAAGTACGAATCGGCAATTCATACGGTCTTGTATCTCATTCGGAGAAGGTATTACGGGAAAGAGTTCTTTCCGGCAGCCAACGACTTAACGATTACGCAACGTAATTTCAGGCGGGCGCCGAAGGGCACCGCCGTTCTGCTGATTGACAGGAACCTGTTCGTTGAACTTACCCCTGAACGAACAGGGCGCGATGTGAACGACGATACCCTGCTGTTCCATAAGCTTGTCTTCGATCATAAAATAGACCTTCTGCGCGCCGGAGCACTGGTATTCCAGTACTCTCAAAGAACAGATTTGAGGCAGTTCTCGAGTTGGCTTTTTCACCGGGGAGTGCGATTTTCCGATTTCTATCTCCGCCCCGGCGGCTTCTTTCACATTCATTTTTTGCTGCTTGTGGTCGTGCTGGCAGGGCTTTCATCCTTGGTATTGCTCCTTGGGGGAGTGTTTTTTCTTGCTGCCCTGGCGATCGGCCTCGACGCCGCTCTCTCGCTCTATCTTTGCGAAAATCCGAAAGACTTCCCCAGGGTTTTCCTCTGGTTGCCTCTCGTTATAGTGATATTCGGCTCGGGCGTTTCTGCATTTTGGGCAAAAACGCTTTCGGGTTCCCTGCTGAGCCTGTTCAAATATCGGAACTAAGTGCGTTGATTTCTTATTTTGAGCTTCCCGTTGATATAAATCCAGGCGAAGCCGAAAAGTAAAGAGAGCACCACGACATTTACGGACCGGTCAAGAAGTGAAATAGTGAGCGCCTGTGACTGCGTGATCCCCAGGAACTGTGAGGCGAACATCAGCAGGCTCTCCTTGATTCCGAGTGCGGCCGGCGTGATGCTCACAAGAAATGAAAGGGCCCCGATACAGGAGAAGATAGACGCCTGCAGCAACCCGATTCCGTCTCCATGAACGTCCTTCATGCCAAATGCGGCAAATTCCAGCCAGGTAGTCGCGAAGCCGAGAAAGAGGTTCAGGGCGCTCAACCAGCAAAGCTTTAGCACCGTCTTCCTGCTTTTTCTGATAATGCGCCATCCCGAAATGACCTGGCCGGTCCACTCCCGCACCCACCTCACGGGAATCCAGTCCAGGCTCGGAGGAGGGTAAAGAATCGCCCACGACGTTAGAACGGCGACTCCAATGAAAGCCATGGTGACCGGAAGACTGCCCCCGGTCGAGCGAATGTAAAAAAGCTCCAGGCAGGCCAGCGCGGCCAGCGAGGTGATGTTGAAGACAACGAGGTAGTTTGCGGCCAGGCTCGACAGAAAATAGGCATAATCGAAATCGTGCTTCGATTTGAGGTAGACGGCCCTGAACCCTGCGCCTCCTTTTATCGGCAGGAACAGGTTGCCGAAGCTCGTGATTATCGATATGGAAAAGTACTCGAAAAAATTCATGTCTATCGCGAAACTGGTCGTAAGGGCGTTGAGAAAAAGTCCGTTTACTATCAGCATCGCAATGCACGCGCAGCAGATCAGCAGTACGTAAGGCAGGGAAATCCCGGATATTTTCGTGAAATCAGAGAGGTTGTTCCTGACATATGAGTAAATGAAGTACACGCACGCGAGAAATACAGCCGATGAAAGAACTTTCCGTATGTGCCGCATCAATGCCCAGGGGCCTCCCCAACCGGATTCACACGGATGCGGCCTCTTTCCCTGTGGCCTTCATCCATCTTCAAACCTCAAGCCAAAATCGGCTGAACAACTATTTTACGGCAACAGCACTATCTTTCCGAACATCTCCCCTCGCTCCATCTTTTCAAACCCGCGCTTGCCCTCGCTAAGAGGAATCACTTCCTCAATGACGGTCCTGATCCTTCCGCTCCAAATCAGCCGGGTAATGTCGCGAAAGTCCTGGGGAGTGCCCATGGTGCTCCCGATGAGGCTTATCTGCTTGCCGAATATCATGCGGATGTCGATTTCCACCTGTGGCCCGCTGGTATTTCCAACGATCACTACTCGGCCTCCCCTCGCTGCGGCTGCCATGCTCGTGTTGAGAGTGGCCGCCCCTACGTTGTCCACCACGACGTCCACCCCGCGTCTTGAAGTGAGCCTCTGGACTTCCTTGCCCCAGTTCGTCCGGGAACGATCAATTACGAAATCAGCCCCAAGCTCGCGGGCTTTTTCGGCTTTTTCGGCGTTGCCCGCTACTGCATAAACTATGGCCCCGGCCAGTTTTGCCACCTGGATGGAGGTGCTGTTGACTCCTCCTCCGGCCCCGACCACGAGCACTGTCTCCCCGGCCCGCAGTTTCGCCCTGTTTATCAGCATTCGCCATGCGGTAAGGGTGACCAGCAAAGGGGCGCAGGCTTCCGGAAAATCGATATCATCGGGCATCTTTACCAGGTTTTTCGCCGGCGCCGTCACATATTTGGCGAACCCTCCTCTGGTTTGCTCCCCAATGATCCAATACCTCGGACTCATGGAATGCTCGCCGCGGAGCGTGAATTCGTCTTCGA
>DASPQK010000065.1:0-30805 GCA_035624985.1 Syntrophobacteraceae bacterium
TGGCCTCTCTGCCTCTCGATGTTGAGTCTCTGAAGGATTACCTCGGCGTTGCCGAACTGGCTTTCGAGCCGGGATACTCTGTGATCGAATGCCGAACAGCCAGACCTACGTTGGATATCAACGGGCTGTGGGGCGGCTTCAGCGGCGAAGGGGCAAAAACGATAATTCCGGCAAAGGCAGGGGCAAAGGTGAGCATGAGGCTTGTTCCAAACCAGGTTCCCGAGAAAATGGATCAACTGTTTAACGATTTTATAACCGCCAACTGCCCTGCCGGGGTCAGCGCGCAGGTTACCCGTCTCCACGGCGCCGATCCGGTCCTGGTCCCAAGAAACACCCCCGCCATGCTGGCGGCCGAAAAGGCAATAGAGATAGGGTTCGGCAGGAAACCGGTGTTCATAAGGGAGGGCGGGTCAATCCCCGTGGTCAATCTGATCAAGAAACATCTCGGCCAGGAGAATATCCTGCTCCTTGGCTGGGGAAGCCCCGACGACGGCGCTCATTCCCCTAACGAACGATTTCGCCTCGAAGATTTCCATCGGGCAATTCTCTCCGCAGCTGCCCTTTTTTATGAAATGGCATAGGCCTATCCAGCCGATTTCATAAGCCACTGAAGCCGGTCGGGTGGTTGCAGTTTTTTCTTCCTTAGGAAAACGATGCTGATCCTGCGATTCCTGGGGTCATCGGGGTGGTCGGTAAAAAGGGGCACCCTGTCTGCAAAACCAACGACTCTGCAAATCCGGGTCGGTTCGATGCCGGCCTGTTCCAGTTCTCTCCTCGCCGATGAGGCCCTTGCAACTGATAATTCCCAGTTTGAAATCTGTTCGCTCCGCGTCGGCGAGGAATCGGAGTGCCCTTCCACCGCGATTTCGTTTGGAAAATTCTTAAGAACGGAGGCAACCGAGTGAATCATCTGCCTGGCCGTTTCTGTGAGTTGAGCGCTTCCGACGGCAAAGATCGGATTTTTATTCGAATCCACGATCTGTATCCGGATTCCCTCCTCTGTTATTGCGATGTAAAACTGTTCCTTGCCTATCCCCACATTCTGATCAATGCCGGTCATCAGTTTCGTGGCCACTTCATCGTTGGTGACGCCGGTTTGGTTCTCGCCGGTATCGACCACATCTTCGCCTCCGATGTTGCGCCCCACGGGTCTAGGCCCGCCTTCCTGCATAAACGATTTGCCGCTTCTGTCAAAAAGGCTGAAATGTTTGAAATACATGGCCAGGACCGCCCTTTTTTCCTCTGAGGTCATGTTTAGAAGCCACATCAACAGAAAGAAAGCCATCATGGCGGTGACGAAGTCGGCGTAAGCCACCTTCCAGGTTCCACTGTGACCTTCCCCGTGGACTTTTTTTACTCTTTTTATGATGACCTTTTTGGGCTTATCTTCTTCCATGTCTGTCTACTTCTTCCTGGCCTGCTTCACCAGGGCTTCGAGCTCCAGAAATGAGGGTCTCAGCTCGTCCGGAACAACCCGCCTGGCAAACTCAATGGCAACCTGCGGAGAAGGGGTATTGACAAAGGCGAGCAGGGCAGCTTTTGTAACCGTCAAAAATTCCCTGTCCTCGTTGGCGATATGCTCGAGGTTGCGAGACATCGGCCCCACAAAACCGTAGCACAGCAGAACACCCAGGAAGGTGCCGACCAATGCAGCGCCGATGCTGTGGCCGAGCACTTCGGGAGGTTCGCTTATTTTTTTCATCGTGAGCACCACCCCGAGAACGGCAGCCACGATGCCAAGCCCCGGCAGGGAGTCAGCCACGCTGGCTATGCTCTTCGCCGGGATGATGGCCCCCTCGTAATGCGCCTCGATTTCATAATCCAGAAGAGATCCTAGTTCGTGCGCTTCTATGTCTGTGATGGTGAGAGTGCGCAGGGTATCGGTAAGAAAGGCCATAGCATGATGATTCCTGAGAAAGGTCGGGTATTTTTGAAAAATAAGGCTTTTTTCCGGTTCGTCCAAATCGCCTTCTATCGAAACAAGCCCTTCCTTCCTGATCTTATAAAATATCTCGCTAAGCAGCACCAGAGCGTCAATGTAGTCACGTCTGGAGTAGGCCCTGCTTCTGAACATGCGCAGGAAACCGCCCTGAACCGCTCTGATGACTTTCATGGGAGATGAAATAAGAAAACCGCCTATCGCAGCCCCGAAAATAATAACGAGCTCAGCCGGTTGAATCAGGAGATTGAGATTTCCCTGCTCCATCAGATAGCCGCCGATAACCGAACCCAGAACTATCGTAAATCCAATGAATATGAACATTAAGCTCTACGGCTCCTCTTTTTGCGAAGAATTTCGCGCTGCCGGTGGAAAACAAATTTTGCGATCTGCTCGCGGATATCGTCGTCAATGTCGGTAAATTCTACGGATACTTCATAGTCCTGGTCAGCCCCGTCGCAATTGACCACTTTTCCATAGACGTAGAAAAGCACGCAGGGAGCGGTCGGCAGCATCAGTTTTATTTCCACTGGGTCGTTAGGAGCATACGCCTGTTTCGATGAGGTGCTCAGTCCCCCTGCGCTGATGTTGACCTTCGAGAAACCCAGTTCTCTGTGGCTGTCCGAGGGGAATGCGAGCATCCTGATAATCGAATCGAGCTTGGAGTTGAGTATCTCCAAACAGGCCCAGAGCGCCTCGTCCTGAACTTGGGGCATCTGGGGATGCTCTCTAAGAGCGGGTTCCACCACAACGCGAGACACCAGGTTCTGCCGTTCTTCTTCAGGGACTCCACGAACCTTTACGGGCAGATATGCGCTTACCCTGGCGTATTCTCTCAGTGAAAGATAAAACTTATCCTCGTCCAACTCTCCAAAACCGGCCACTGTCGGAAAAACCTCCGTGGATCGAAGTCAGCGCCTGCACCATAAGGCATCAGAAGAAAAATCGGATTATTTGCATTCGGTCATGAAGAGTTTTTGGTTGTTGGTTGGTAGTTTTTAGTTTACCGGTTCAGTCTTGGCTTTTTAATCGCCCCGACAATACAGTCCATCTTCTCCCCCGATCTAATGAGCCTGGCATCGATGAAGCCGGCGTTTTCCAGGTCTTGCGCCACTTCATGAAAACTGTAGGTGCCTCCGCCGGGGGTCATGACCAGCATATTGATGGAAAACAAAGTCCCATCCGGGGGCCAGGTTCTCTGTTCGTTCATTATGTGATCGCGAATCAGGAGCATGCCGCCGGGGTCGAGAGCCAGGTAAGCTTTCCTGAAAAGTTCCTGATTCTGTTGGCGGCTGTTCTGGTGAATTATCGCAGAAAGCAGCGCCAGATCGCATCCTGCGGGCAGATCGTCCGCATAGAAGTCGCCTGCCGCCAGTTCCACGCGGTCCAGCAGGCCTTCCGAGGAAAGCCGCTCCCTCGCCATTGGAATTACCTCTTGCAGGTCGAACAGAATTGCCTTCAACGGAGGGTTGCGCTTGAGAAAAGCAATAGTGTAAGTCCCCGATCCACCCCCGATATCCAGCATCTTGCGGTAGCCGCTCAACTCAAGAGAACCTGCTATCTCCTCTGACAGAGTCCTGGCAACCACGTGCATCGCGCCGATGAAGGCCCGCCTGCTCTCCGTATCCTCCATGGGCCCACCCGGTTTCCGCTGATGCCCGGGGCCTTTCCTGACGATCTCGGTCAAATCGCTCCAACGCGGCCACAAATGGCTCATATGCAGCAGCATCGGAAGCACGGACGCCGGGTGTTTGGATGAATAACGAACGCTTTCATCCGTTAGTGAATACGCCCCTTCTTCCTTCAGGAGCAGTCCAAACGTAACCAGGCAGTCCAGGACCCTTTCGAGGGCTCTGCGATCGAAGCCGGATCCGGCGGCAATCTTTTCGGCGCTCACGAGGGAGTCCCCGATGATGGTAAAAAGATCGAGTTCGGCGGCGGTGAGGATAATCCTGCTTCGCATAAAACCCCTGGCTGCCTCCATGATGTCTTCTTTTCTTTCCACGCTTATCTCCTGCTCGCTGTTCACCGAGTTTATGCTGTTTTAAGTGTTATTCCGCTCACTGACTACCGCGAATTCATCCCGATAAGATGATGGACTGTTCACTGCTTATTGATTTCCTTCCCCTCCGGTGGTATCTTAATGACCCTTGTTATTTCCGGTGGGTGTAGCTCAATTGGTCAGAGCACTGGGTTGTGGCCCCAGAGGCTGTCGGTTCGAGCCCGATCACTCACCCTCCAACAAATCTAAGGATGACGCCAGCCAGCGGCTTGAGGGGCTGGCGTTTTTTCCTGGTTGACGAGAACTTTCTATATCATAGCATACTGCCCTTCTTGGAGATCATTTCCCAGCGCTGTTCTTCCGGATTTGCCCGGCGCGTTATCCGGGCAAAAATCGCAAGGAGGACAAAACTGAGGCGGGCCATGTCGCAACCGATCGTACGCCTGGCGAGAACTATTGGAATGACGTGGATTATTCTTCCAGGAGGACAGCACAAAAGACTTCGAGACCTTTCCGATGCAATACACTACGCCGTCTGACGCAACTCCGGTCCAGATCGTAATCGGCGCATCCCGAAACGGGCTTGCGTCTCAGATCGTATTCGATGTGGACAACCTGCGCTGACGGCAAGACTGCAAAAGGAGCCTCTGTCCACATGTTGGTGGACGGCGGAACGGCATCGGAAACAGGATAGACACAACAAACTGACGGAAAGAAAATCATATGGAAAGGAGATCGTGAAATGGCTCAGGACCCAGGTATTGGATACAAAGTAGTCGCGACAGTTATCGAATCCAAGGGATATTGCAATGCCGGTCATAAGGAGAAAGAAACCTTTGAGATCAGTTGCCATAATCCGGGTGGGCTATGCGGATTCTTCTTTCATGACATTTTCCCTGCCTTGCAGACTTTTCAATTTGGGGGTAATCTCCCCTGGTGGAGCGGTGACACTATCCAGGTCCAATGCTCTGACCCGGAAAACCGTGTGACCCTCAAGCTGGAAAGGTCCAAAAGGACCTGACTACAGGCGAGGCAATCGAGAGCTCCTCGTGAGTATTTCTTGTATCATTGTACTCTCCTGAAAGGACAACCCCGCCATGAACGCGAAGTTGACTGTCGGATTTCTTTTGCTGAGCGTACTTATTCTTAACTTTCATGCCGGCGCCAAGTCGTTTTACAGTGACGGGGTGGTTGACAATAGCTCCGGAACGCCGCACAGGGACCTGGTTTACAGGGATTTCGAGATTACCAAGGACGGCTACGTCACGGGCTTTATTATCAATGAGTCAAATCATCCCCTCAAGTCGGTGAAATTGGATATGTGGACGACAAATCGGTCGGAGACCCGGATTCTCTGGCGAAAGAGCCTCAATATCGGCGACATGGCTCCGAAAGGAAAGTTTGAAGTAAGGGAGCCCTATAGTCCTTTTCAGGATGACCCCTCGGGAGTGGTGTTCAAATTCAGACTGCCGGGCGCTACGAATTTCAGAAACCCCGTCCGACAATAGTAAATGAGCCGCATTTTCACTTTACATGAGAATGCGGCTCATTTACCATGAGGCAATCGACAATGTGCCCGGTTTTTTTACCATCCGGAATGATGCCCCCTCAGTTCTGCTCCGCCATCATCTGCCGAGCGCGCGTCATTGCGTGGCCATAAAATTCCGCATCGTCCATCCTGCCTTCAACGTATTCGCTCCAGTCTCCGAAATTATTGAAAAAGATTGTGGTTAAACGAAGGTCTTCACAGACCTGCCTGTAAATTCTGTTCGCCTTCTTAGCGCGTTCTCTTCTCAGTTTTTCTTCTTCCGGAAAATTCTTCTCCCCGTGCTTGTCCGAGAGGTATTTCCCGAAAGTTTGCGAGTATTGCTCGAAACTTCTTCCGGCGTGCTCATCCAAGGGCTTTTGGCCCATATCGCTGCTGGCGAACGGGGAACAGGTCGTTTCGAATTTATCGTTTATGAATTTGTTTGCCATGTCATTCTCCCGGACCCTTATTTGATTCCGTCTCGAACGGACCTCCTTGAGGCTGGTTCAGATTGTTAATCCGTCTCTTTGCGACTGTAAAGATAATCATTATTGAATTTATATCAATGTAAGTGGAACTGCAACTCCGGATGAAATCACGAGTCCATCCTCCCGCACGGTTGCCGTCCCGCCATAAGGTGGCGATTTAAAACAAAACCGTGATTCTAAGCGCTAAAGGGCCATGCTTTTTTGACATTTTCTTTTAGGAGGTGGGCGGTTCGTGGCCTGACCCTAAGACCCAAACCACCAATCCGGAAAGGGTTGTCTCCGATCACTGAGAACTTCGCCTGCCCCAGGGACCGGTCTGAGATGAATGCAGTCTCTCATGACCAGCTTTCTCCGGTGATACATGACAAAACTCTGGCTATCCGCAAGAAAAATGAACTATAATGTCTCGCCTCGATTTCGAAGCTCCGAGGTGCTCGACTTCAGTAGATATTCTTAATGCTTTGGGGAATCAGGTGAGGATAGTACATTTATGAAGGGCAGAATCGTTATTGACCAGATGCTCTGCAAGGGATGTGAACTCTGCATCGCCTTCTGTCCCAAGCAGTTAATCACACTTTCTGATGAACTGAATGCCGCCGGGTACTTACCCTCTTCTTTCAATGACCGGGGTGATTGCAATGGCTGCGCTTCATGCGCCGTGGTTTGCCCGGAAGTAGCGATAGAGGTTTACCGTGAATAAAATGTTATTTACTGGAAATGCTGCTATCGGAGAAGCGGCTGTTAGAGCCGGCTGTCAATGCTATTTTGGCTATCCGATCACTCCGCAAAATGAGTTGACCGAGTATATGGCAAATAACCTGAGCCGTCGGCCCGGTTGTACTTTTATTCAAGCGGAAAGTGAAATCGCGGCCATTAATATGGTCTACGGCGCCAGCGTCGCCGGGGTCAGGGCCATGACTTCCTCCTCGGGTCCCGGCATCAGCCTGAAGCAGGAGGGGATTTCTTTTCTTGCAGCCTGTCAGCTTCCGGCAGTAATTGTCAACATGTCCCGCGGCGGGCCGGGGTTGGGAAGCATCGCAGCTGCCCAGTCGGACTACCATCAAGCCACTCATGGAGGCGGACACGGGGATTACCGAACCATAGTGCTGGGTCCCTCATCGGTGCAGGAACTGGCCGACCTGACCTACCGGGCATTTGAAATGTCGGATAAGTATCTTATTCCGGTTATGATTCTTGGTGATGGGATGCTGGGACAGATGATGGAGCCGGTGGAATTCAAATATGAAGCTCCCGAGGTACTGCCTGTCAGAGCGGATGCCCTTCGAGGGGCCAAAGGACGTCCGAGCCGTTTTGTGCGCACATTTACCTCCAATCCTTCCGAACTCGAAGAGCTTAACTGGAGTCTATTTCGTCGCTACCAGCTGCTTCAGAAAGAAGAGGTCTCTTTTGAGAATTACCTGACGCAGGATGCCAGGCTGATCGTGACCGCTTTCGGTATCGGAGCCAGAATCGCTAAGGGCGCCATCAAACAAGCCCGCGGATATGGGATGAAGGTTGGGTTATTCCGGCCCATTACCCTTTTCCCTTTTCCCAGGGAACAGCTCAAAGAGCTCGCCAAAACGACTTCCTATTTCCTGGATTTTGAAATGAATATGGGTCAGATGATAGACGATGTGAAGCTGTCTCTGGAAGGAGCCGGGGAAGTGTCATTCTATGGGCGGCCAGGGGGTGTCATTCCCACTTCTACCGAACTGCTGCGCGTGATTTCTCGTATATATTCTCAAAAGGGTTTGGGTTGAATAGATGAAAAAGATATTCAGTCGTCCAAAATCGTTGAAGAAAGCCGTTTTCCATTATTGCCCCGGCTGCGGTCATTCCATCATTCATCGCATTGCATGCGAGGCTATTGATGAACTGGGCATTCAGGAGAAAGCGATCGGTGTGCCGCCCCCGGGATGCTCGGTCTTCGCCTATTATTATTTTGACGTAGATATGGTTGAGTCCGCTCATGGCCGCGGCGCGGCCGTGGCTACCGGAATCAAAAGAGCCTATCCCGGAGCCATTGTTTTTACCTATCAGGGTGACGGGGATCTTTCGGCGATCGGTACTACTGAGACGTTGCACGCTGCAAATCGGGGCGAAAATATAACAGCCATTTTTATA
This sequence comes from Syntrophobacteraceae bacterium, assembly GCA_035624985.1. GTDB lineage: Bacteria > Desulfobacterota > Syntrophobacteria > Syntrophobacterales > Syntrophobacteraceae > SbD1. The sequence continues at coordinate 8,082 of DASPQK010000065.1, forward strand.
AATAATGCCGTCTATGGTATGACCGGCGGTCAAATGGCTCCCACCACCATGCTGGGCATGAAGACCACCACCTCGCCTTACGGGCGAGATGACAGATTTGAAGGCTACCCCATCAAAATGAGTGAGATTCTGGGCCAGGTGAGGGGCACGTGCTATATTGAACGCGTGGCGGTTAATTCACCCTCCAATATCCGCAAGGCCAGGAAAGCCATCAAAAAGGCTTTCCAGTGCCAGATTGACGGACTCGGCTATTCTCTGGTGGAAATCCTTTCTCCTTGTCCGACCAATTGGAAAAAAAGCCCCGTCGAAGCCTGGAAGTGGGTTGGCGAAGTGATGGCCAAAGAATTTCCTCTAGGGATAATTAAAGACACGACAGGGAAGAGCGATGCTGATTAAAACAGTATTTTCAGGTTTCGGGGGGCAGGGCGTTTTGTCCATGGGTCTCAATCTGACCCATGCCGCAATGCTGGAAGGCAGGTATGTCACTTACCTGCCGGCTTATGGCGCGGAGGTGCGCGGGGGCACCGCCAACTGCACGGTGTCCATCTCGGATGAAGAGATTGCTTCCCCGGTTGCTTACGCGCCGGCTTTCGTTGTTGCTCTAAACGAGCCTTCCATGGTCAGATTTCAAAACAAAATTCAGTCCGGCGGCGTGATGTTCCTTAATTCAGACTTGATTAAAGAGCAGCCTGATCGCGGTGATATTGAGGTTGTAAACATTCCGGCTAATACCATCGCAGAAAAAATGGGTAACGTCAAGTCGGCTAATATGGTGCTATTAGGGGCTTTTGTAAAAAAAAGCAATCTGGTCAGTCTCAGTAGTCTTATTGAAAGTTTGACTGTTGTGTTAAAGGGTAATCAAAAACTTATCAGCTTTAATAAAGATGCTCTGACTGTCGGGTACGAATTCATTTAACGTAATCAGGAGTAATAGATGCCTGTTATTCAAATTTCTGTCAGTCTGGATAATGTGCCAGGAAGTTTCTTACATGTCAGTGAATGCCTGGGATTTGAAGGAATCAACATTCGTGCAATAAGTGTAGCCGATACATCCGACATAAGTACTGTAAGGTTTGTTACTGATGATCCGAAAAGGACTATGGATGTACTCAAGAGCAACGGCTATGTCGTGAAGGAAACGCTTGTAATCGCTGTGGAAGTTCCTGACCATCCTGGCGGTCTTCAAGCTATCTTAAGACCCCTCAAATCAGCAAATATCAATGTCCTCTATTTTTATCCGTTCCTTGGAAGAGGTGAAAGCGGTAACCCTATTGTTATGGTTGGTGTGGATAAAACAGAAGAAGCTGTTAACGTATTAAAAGCAAATTGGATACATATGTTTAACTCAGAGATATATTCGTTATGAAAATAGCCACCGGGGACAGCCTAAGAAAGAAAAGGCCGACCGATGACTTGGTACCCCTTTCCAAATCTCCCAGCCGGGCTCTCCGATATTCCGCCTAATGAGACATTCAAAACTTTGGATTTTAAAAAAAGCAATCCAGTCCGCATTTGACAAATCTCGTCGCTTTGCTTTATTTAAAGGGAATGCGAATCGAATCAATTACTGATCTGGGTCTTCACAGGGAAAATAACGAAGACCGGCACATGGTCAACATCTTTGATAATGACCGTGCCCTTCTGGTTATTGCCGACGGGATGGGCGGACACGCGGCAGGCGAAGTGGCAGCCCAGCTTGCCCTGGAGAGTCTTCAAGACTTCAGACCCTGCGGTCCTGACATCGGCATCGAGCTGTTGGATCGCGTAGAGAAGGCTCAGAATAGGATCATGGAACGCTCTCTGGCGGTTCCATCCTTTCGAGGAATGGGCACAACGCTCACAGCGTTGTTTATCGCCGGAAAATCTGCATTCTGGGTGCACGTAGGCGATACCCGCATTTATCACCACCACAACGGGTCTCTCATGAGGATAACAGAGGACCACACGGTTGCAGGCGCACTCTTAAAAAGGGGCGAGATCAGCAGAGAACAGGCACGGTTTCATCCTTACGGCAGCATCTTGACAAGGTGCGTTGGATGTGAGCGCTACGAACCTGATTCAGGCGTTTTTGACCTGGCCGAAGGTGATTTTGTCCTGCTTTCTTCCGATGGACTCCATGACCTCATTACAGACGAGCAAATCGCCGCCATTATATCCGCTGACACCGCCATAAAGGAAAAACTGCAACGAATGGTGTCCGCATGCCTGGCAGCCGGGGGCAGGGACAACATAACGGGTGTAATGGCCGGGATTTGAGCAGTGTGCTCAACCTCCTGCGTCAACCTTGCGAACCGGATTGCACGCTGAAGCATGCAGCGTGCAGCTGGAACGGTTTTGAGCCAGAACCGAAGACGCCGATCCCAGTGAATCCACTATCAGCACGGGCGTACCGGGGGTTGCCCAGTCGAACAGTTTCATTGCTGGAAAGATCGGGAGGTTGATGCAGCCATGCGAGCAATGACCGCTCATGATGTCCCCTGCGTGTATCCAGACGGTCCCATATATCCTCAACGCCCACGGCATTGGCGCAGGTTCCCCGAACGCGTTTGGATAGCTCCTGGACACGTGGTGCAGGTCTTTTTCCTTTACGGTGTATAGTCCCTCCCTGGTTGTGTCGTCAACTTTGCCGACGCAGACATAGGTGTCCCCAACCAGCCTGCCTCTTTCATACCAGCCTAAGTGGGGCAAATCCTTGACGATCAGAATGAATCTGGGTAGATCGCCCACCTCGGGTATGTATCATTCGAGCGGCGTCCAGTTCTTAAATGCGGGAAAATCGTTTGGAACTTTTATGGGTCTTCCGTTCCCGATGTCCTGAGCTATGTAGTCGAAGTCCCGGGCGTTCAATTTGGCAAGTATTCTCAAGCCCGCATCGGGACTTAGATCCATGTCCTTTACGGACAGATTCGCGAGTTCTTTTTCCGTTATCACCCTCGGAGTCCAGGTCACATTCGGCTTTGGATCTCGGCTGTCGGCAGCCGATGCCGCCCCTGACCCAAAACGGATGAATGCGCACAACACCGACAATATTATCAATGAGACAAGAAACGCGCGTTCCTTCACCACTGCTCCTCCGCCATTTAGAGTCCTCCCGGCGTTTTATTCGAAATGAAAGACATTCTGCTTTCATCCTTTATACATAAACAAGTGATAAGAGTGCTTATTCGATTGTCAATCAAAGAGGAATCTTAGACCCCCGGCGGCTCGAAACCGTAATATTTTCGGTAGAGCATCCGTTCACCGCAGCCGAGCGAAGAGAGCAGGAACACCAGATGGTTTCGGAGCGAAGCTTTGAGAATCCCCTCGCGGCAATACCTCTCCGAGGAAGAAAAGACATGGCTCTGGAGCATGGAGATGGTGCGGCCGGCCCCGCCCATTTTACGAAGTCTACGTACCAGCTGCACATCTTCCATCAGGTAATTTCGTCCGAAACCGCCCGCCCTTTCAAAAAGCTCTTTTCTGCAAAAAAACCCCTGATCTCCGTAGGGAAGCTTAAAGAGGGCCGTTCTGAGATTGGCCCATGCGGCAATCAGTTCGAGCGCCCGGTTGGACGGCATGAAGCACAGCCTGAAGCAGCCCAGTGCCGCAGGCTTGTCACGACAGGCCCTCCGTATCAGGTAGGGGAACTCCGGAGAGGGTATCGTATCGTCATGCAAAAAGAAAAGAATCGTTCCCCTGGAAAGCATCGCTCCGATATTTTGCTGGATGCCGCGCCCGCTCCGCGCGTTCACAAATGTGAGCGCATGCGATATCCGCTGCAGGCCCATCTTTTCGAACGATCCTCCCCACACGACTACTATTTCGTCTCCAGGCCAAAGCAAATTCTCCAGGTGCCTCAGTAAAGGCGAGAGTTTTTGCGGTTCGGTCAAGGTGGGAATGATTACTGAAATGGAGCCGGCAAACAGAAAATCGTCCTCCAGCCGGCCCAAATCCCGCATGCAGTCCACATCGTTTCTTTCCGCTGCCTGCCGAACCGCAAACCCGCAGGCCTCAAGCTCCTGCGCGGTCCTGGAAAAGACTTCGCCGGTACCCCACCTGTCAAAATGCAAAGCAGAGTCAACCGGTCGATCCGTCCCGATTAGATAAAAGCCGCCGTCGGCAGCCGGGCCAAGCACTGCGACTTTTTCTCCAATTTCCCGAAATGCGCTCTCTATGTCTGTTGCTTCTATATCGGCAAGGTCGGTCCCGATAAGAACCGCCTTGTCGGCGCCGGTTGCGAATGCGGCTCGAAGGGCGTTCGCCATCCTCGCGCCTAGATGTTCTCCTTCCTGAGCACGGAACTCCCATGGACCCCGGAATTTGACCTTCAATTTCTCAACAGGGTCCTCAGGCGTGTGGAAAAGGAGTATGCGAGTTGCAGGGGCACGGCGTTTGAAGTCGCAGACTACGCCCAACGTCCTTCGGATAAGCTTCTCGTAGACTTCGGCCGCCCTCGCAGGTCCGACCTCCTCGGAAAGCCGTCTTTTCACCTTCCCGGCTTCAGGATATCTCAAAAAGATCAGGAGCGCTTCGTTGCCCAATTCCAATCCATTAACAGTTGATAACGGTCAAAATCATTATGCCGGTGCAGTGATATTATAGCAGGAGTGATTTCGCTCTGCCATAGGGCGCCCCCGCGCTGCGCGGGGCAACGTCGAGCGGCAATGCAAAACGCAACCCGGACGGCAGAAAACGGCTAAAAATTCCTTAAGTCTTGCCCGCCTCTTGCCGACATAAGACATATCACCCGATAAACCGTCTGTAAAAACCGGGGTGGGATCAGGAGGCCGCCCGCCTTGAAAGGAGAGAATAGTTGAATAGCAGCAATGACATATCCAGATTGATCCGGGAGATCCGGGAGTCCACAGGGCTCAGTCAGGAAAAATTTGCGGCCAAGCTCGGCGTCACGTTGCCAACCGTCAGCAGATGGGAGCATGGTCGAGCAAAGCCATCGCCGCTTGCGTTGAAACAGATCGAGAACATGCTCCATACACTCGGTGATAAGGGCCAAGACCTTGCACGGGAGTATTTTGAGCGTGAGAAGGGCGGAGAGGGCCGTGCAAGTGGAGGATAGCATGGATTCGTCACCCGTAGTTTTGTTGGTCGAAGATGACCCCAGCGCACGGGCTATGCTCTCCGGCATGCTAAAACGGGAGGGTTTCGAGACCCAGGAGGCTGCTTCGGTCCAGGAAGCGAAAGCCCTGATTGCCCAAGCGCCTTTCTTCGACCTTGCGATCCTCGACGTTCATCTGCCGGATGGCAATGGACTCGACCTGTGCCGCCTGATGAAAAACGGGTCGCTGGCAACGGATGCGCCCGTGCTTATTCTTTCCGCCGATGGCGATGCCGATACCAAGGTGGCAGGTTTTGAAGCGGGCGCCGTCGACTACATCACGAAGCCCTTCCACTTGGCGGAAGTGCTTGCGCGCGTGCGGATGCACGTGCGTTTGCATGAAACCTATTCATCGGCAGTTGAACTGCAACTGCTGAAACTATCCCAGATCGCATTAGCTCAACATGCTATGATGCCGCGTCCCGACCTGATGCCGGAAGCCAAATTCGATCTGGCCTATATCCCGAGAGAAGAGGCGGGCGGTGACCTGTGCCAGGTCCTTCAGCTCGGACCTCATCTGTACGACTACATTGTGGCGGATGTTTGCGGGCATGACGTAGGGACCGCCATGACAACGGGGGCCCTCCATGCGCTGTTCAGACAGAACTGCTCTGCTCTCTACACTCCGAGGGAGGCTTTGAGGATTATCAATGGCGTGGCATGCTCGCTTCTCCTCGAAGGGCAATTCATCACCGTGGTGTACGTTCGCCTCAACCGAAAGACCAACCATCTTACTGTGGTAAGCGCCGGTCACCCTCCGGCCGTGGTCCTGAGAACCGACGGAACGGCATCGGCACTGTGGCTTAAGGGGGATGTGATCGGCGCGTTCGAGACCCCTGAATTCGGCGTATTGGGGTTGACCGTTCGGCCCGGCGATCGCGTGTTCCTGTTCAGCGATGCCCTAATCGAAAACGGGGATGGAGCCGGCTGGAAGGATGGGGTCCAACGGTTCATGCGGCTGTGCGAACGGTTTAGTGAAATGGATTTGAAGACCGAGGTCTCCGAACTTGCCGGCTTGGCGACCATGCACGGGGCACCTACCGACGACATCACGCTCATGGGAATCGAGGTATGAAACACTCAGTGGCAATACGTTTCAAGATTCCGGCATCTTTGCCCGCTGTCGACGAATTGTGCGTCCGCGCCAGGTGTTGGCTGCAGAAGAACGGTCTTGAGACGGACTGGTTCGCTACGGCCATGTTGTTGCGGGAAAGCCTGAATAACGCGGTGATACACGGCAGCCGAAACGATCCCACATTGTACGTCCGTTGCGAACTGAGGCGTGGACGCAGGTGGCTGAGCATCTCGGTCGAAGACAGGGGCGCCGGCTTCAACTGGGCGTGCCAGCGAAAAGTTCGAGCCCATAGGGAGGATACGGATGGGCGAGGTCTCGAAATCTACCAGCTTTATGCGGATGAGGTTGTCTTCAATCGCTTGGGCAACCGTGTGCTTTTGCGTCGCCGTCTAAGGGAAGGAGGGCAATGTGCCGTCAGTTCATATTGAAAAAGATGGGAACCACGCGCTTATAGAACTTCGGCAATCGCTGACAGCGGGTTTTGCCGGTGAGCTAAAACCACAGATTCAGCAACTGCTTGCCGAAGGGATATCCCACATGGCTATCGATCTTTCCGGGGTCGATTTAGTGGACTCCAGCGGGATTGGGTTGCTCATCGCAACGCATAACTCGCTAAGAAGGGCAGGAGGGGGCTTGCGAGTCATCGGCACATCCTCCGACATTCAGCATCTGTTCAAGGCAATGCGCCTGGACCGGCACTTTGCGGTAGAAGGCAAATCAAGTGACGGGAGCAGGTCATGAGCGCTTATGAAGATGACGATCTTCTGCGGGGGTTTCTGGCGGAGGCGGGTGAGCATCTGGCCAACATTGAAGCCGACCTGCTGGCCATAGAAGACGCCGGCGCCGACATAGATGAAGAACTTGTCAACAAGGTTTTTCGAGCAGCGCATTCCATCAAAGGCGGCAGCAGCTTCCTTGGCCTGAACAAGATCAAGGAACTCGCCCACAAGGCGGAAACCGTCCTCGATATGGTGAGGTCGAGGCGGATGACCCCCAACCCGGAGATTACCAACGTCCTTCTTGCCGCTTTCGACAAACTGCGGGATATGCTCAACAATGCCGCCGAAAGTGAGAACGCTGACATATGGGAGCATGTGGCGAGTCTGAACCAATTGGCAGCCTCATATTTACCCGAGGAACAGAAAGACTCGCTAAGTCGCATGACCTTGCTCAAGCCGGGAAAAGAATCTTCGCCAATCGGCGTCTCGGAGGTCGATCTCGAAAGGGCAAGAAGAACAGGTCAGTTTGTCTATGCGGTTGAATATGACTTGATCCACGACATTGAGCGTAAAGGGAAGAATGTCTTGGAGGTTTTTGCGGGACTTTACGAATCAGGCGAAATTCTTGACTGCGCCACGGACTTCGAAGCCGTGGGGAGCCTTGATGACCCTATATGCAGCAAGGTCCCTCTGCGTCTCGTTTTTGCCACCATTCTCGATCCTGACCTTATCGGGACTCTGTTCGAAGTCGATGATAATAGGATTAAATTGCTTATCGACCCGAACGTTCCGGAACAACGCCAAGTCGAAACAGTCCCGTTACAAACCGGGCAAGCCCCGGTCATAGAGAGTCCATCGGACCAGGAGGCAATATTGGAAACGCAGGTTGAGACTTTAGAGCCGCAGCAAGTTGAAGCCTACACAGGACCAGCCCAGCCCGCTCTTGCCAGTCCTCGCAACGGCCGGGAGCAAATCGCAGCCAAAAACAAAGCGGCTGCATCCCGTGGTGAGAGTACTCTTCGAGTAGATGTCGAACTGCTGGAGTCACTCATGAACCTGGCAGGAGAGCTCGTTCTGAGCCGCAACCAGCTGCGGGAGGCTGTAGCACAAAAAGATCACCGGGCTCTGGCAGACAGTTCGCAACGAATCAATCTCGTCACATCCGAGTTGCAGGACGCAATCATGCAAACTCGAATGCAACCCATAGGGAATGTTTTCGGCAAGTTTCCAAGGGTGGTGCGAGACATTGCGCATGCAATGAACAAAGAAATCAACCTCGATATCCGAGGAAAAGATGTCGAACTTGATAAGAGCCTTATCGAAGGACTTTCTGATCCATTGACTCACATGGTCCGCAATGCAGCCGACCACGGCATTGAACCACAGGAAACACGTGTTCGCGCCGGGAAAAAACAGGCGGGCACAATAAGGCTCGAAGCCAGGCACGAGGCGGGACTCGTGGTGGTTGAAATCGCTGACGACGGCAAGGGTTTGGATCCGCAGAAAATTGCCGCCAGCGCATTGAAAAGAGGCCTCATTACGCAGGATAAGCTTCAGGGGATGTCGGACAAAGACAAGATTTCACTGGTCTTCCTGCCCGGTCTGTCCACTGTGGAGGAGGTGACCGAGCTTTCCGGACGCGGCGTCGGTATGGATGTAGTCAAAACCAACCTGGACCGACTGGGCGGAAAAATCGAAATCGAATCCGAGCCTGGAGCCGGTACGGTTTTTCGAATCAAGCTGCCGTTAACCCTAGCCATAATTCCTTCGCTGGTTTTGACAGCCCAGGAAGAACGGTTCGCGATTCCGCAGATAAACGTAGTTGAGTTGCTTCGCATTCGAGCCGAACAAGTCAAAAAACGGATTGAAGTGGTCGGTGATGCGGAGGTTCTGAGGTTAAGAGACGAAATAGTGCCGCTGGTGAGATTCGCTGACTTTCTGGGGGTCGTCTCGACTTACAGAGACCCCGGTGCAGGCAAAAGGGAAATTTGCCGAAGAAGAAACCTTGCGGACAGACGTTCACCGCGACACCCCATAACGGACGATGCCATCCATCATGTCGCCGGGCAGGGAGATGCAAACACCCGGCAAGACCGCCGTTGCAAGGATGGCAGGAGGGTTAGCTCGGACAGCGACATTGAAATTGTAGTGCTGACTACCGGCATTATGAAATATGGCCTGGTTGTTGACTCTTTTCAGAATACCGAGGAAATCGTGGTGAAACCCCTCGGACGCCACCTCAAGGGCCTTCAGGAATACGCCGGGGCTACCATCATGGGCGACGGTAAGGTCGCCCTGATTCTGGATGTAAGCGGATTGGCCACAAGGGCGGATCTAAGACCTCTCTCGGGTTCTGCTCGCGCAATGGAACTGATGGAAGAAGCCGAAAAAGAAAGGCTTCAGGATACCCTTTCTCTGCTTCTTTTCCACAATGCGCCGGAAGAGGTATTCGCCATGCCCCTGGATTCTGTGCTTCGCATCGAAAAGATCTCCGCACCCCAGATTGAAACGGTGGGCGGCCGGCGAACAATGCAGTATCGCGGCGCTTCACTCCCTCTTGTCACTCTCTCCGACGCCGCCAAGGTAAAGCAGATCGAAGATGGAAGCGACCTGGCCGTCATTGTGTCCAATGTTCAAGGCCGTGAGGTGGGACTGCTTGGCGTTATGCCCGTAGATGTAGTTGAATCGCGATCTGCTGTCGACCAGAGAACACACCGCCAAAAAGGGATCGCGGGTTCGACGATCATCCGCGACAAGACAGTCTTGCTTACGGATATATATGAGCTTGTCGAGACGGTTTATCCGGATTGGGGCGTGGTGCAGGCAACACGGGCCGCCTCTGAAAAAGACGCCCGCGTGACCCTGCTGCTGGCCGAAGACTCCGATTTTTTCCGCGCCCAGGTAAAGCGGTTCCTCGAAGAAGACGGGTACACCGTTTTGGCTGCTCCGGACGGTGAAGCGGCTTGGGAGCTTCTGGTCAAAGACGTCGATGAAATACAAGCTGTTATAACGGATATCGAAATGCCGCGCCTTTCCGGCCTTGGGCTGACCCAGCGCATCCGCTCCGATCCGCGAACGGCGACAATGCCGGTACTGGGGCTGACCTCTCTTGCCGGAGATGAGGACATCGCAAAGGGTAAGGCAGCGGGCATAACCGACTACCAGATAAAACTCGACAGGGATAGACTCCTCGATGGACTGCGAAACCTTTTGAATAATTGAGCTTCGGATATGGGAGAGTATTTACGGGAACATATTAGACAAGGGGTTATTTATCAACTCCAGAAAGAGGGAAACCGGTCATGAACGCATTCAGGAATATGAAAATAGGAAAAAAACTAGGCATCGGCTTTGGCATAGTTGTCTTTTTACTGCTGGCAATGATTGCCTCGGCGATCTGGGGCATGGCCTCCCTGAGTCGCTACGTGAGTCAGACCATCGAGCAAACGCATAAGGCCTTGCTTATTGCCGGAATCGGCGACGACGTGCGCGATATCGGCAATCGGGTAGGGGCTATACTGCTCCACAAGGAGAAAGCGAAAAAGGATGAGATACTGCGAGGTGTGGGGACGGATAGAGATCGGTACAAGAAGCGCATTGAAGAACTTAAACCCTCGCTCGTCACGGAGACGGGCAGAGAGAGGCTTGCGAGTATCGAAAAAGCTATCGCGGACGCGAGGGAATGGAACAATAAAGCTGTGACACTCTCCATGGCCGGCAATGACGATGAGGCTTTCAAAGTATATTCCGAGCAATGCTTCGTCTATATGGACAAAGTTTACCTTGCCGTGGAAGAGATGATGGCGTGGCGGGTAAGCCAGCTCGATCTGTCTGAGCGTGAAGCGGCGTCGGTGTGCTCAAGCATGCGCCTGATGTTCATTATCGGTGGAGTTGTTGCCGTGGCGCTTGCGATAGTCTTGTCCTTTTTCATCACTCGCAGCCTGGTCGGACCTGTCAGGCAGGGTCTTAATTTTGCCGGGACCATGGCCAAAGGGGATATGACACAGACCCTTGATGTGTCACAGAAGGATGAAATCGGAGATCTTGCGGCAGCGCTTAACCAAATGCGCGAAAACATACACCGGATTGTGGGCGATATACATGGCGGAGTGCAAATGCTTGCCTCATCTTCGGCGGAGCTGTCAGCGATCTCGGGTCAGATGGCTTCCGGGACAAAAGAAATGTCCGACAGGGCCAGGACAGTTGCGGCGGCTGCCGAGGAATCGAGCATCAACACGAATTCCGTTGCAGTAAGCATGGAGCAGGCGACTAACAACCTGGCATCGGTTGCCGGCGCCACGGAACAGTTGAGCGCCACCATAGGCGACATAGCCTCCAATTCGGAGAAAGCCAGGGCGATAAGCACCGAGGCTACCAACCAAGCCCTTGCCGTATCGAACATGATGAAAGACCTTGGCAGGGCAGCCCAGGGCATAGGTCAGGTCACCGATACCATCACCAGCATATCGGCCCAGACCAAACTGCTGGCTTTGAACGCTACTATCGAGGCGGCTCGAGCCGGGGCGGCCGGCAAGGGTTTTGCCGTTGTCGCCAACGAAATAAAGGAATTGGCCCAGCAGACCGCTTCGGCCACCGAGGACATAAACGGGAAGATCGCCTCCATTCAAGCGTCCACGGGGGGGGCGATTAGTGATATCGAGAATATCTCGGACGTTATAAAGCAGGTCAGCGAAATCGTATCGTCAATCGCGGCGGCCATCGAGGAGCAGTCCGTGGTAACCAGGGACGTAGCGGCCAACATATCCGAAGCCTCACTGGGCGTAAGGGATTCCAACGAACGCATAGCCCAGACGGCCACCGTTTCACAGTCGATTGCAGCCGATATCGCCCATGTCAACGAGACTATCGGCCAGATCCGCTCCAGCGGCGAACATGTCCAGTCCAGTGCGGCCGGACTCTCCAACCTTGCCGGACAGCTCACGTCATTGGTGGGCAGATTTAAAGTGTAGCGCTGAAGGGGGCTAACGTGGAACATAGTGCCGCAATTGACGAGCAACAGATGCTTCTTGCGACGTTTTTCCTGGGCGATGCCGCCTTTGGTCTGGATGCCGAACAGGTGCAGGAAGTTGTGCGAATCGCAGACATCACGCCTGTACACCATGCTCCGTCTTTCGTCGTAGGAGTGATGAACCTTCGCGGTCGGATCGCAACCGTGATCGATTTGGCAACAAGGTTGCAACTCGGCGCGACAGATGTCGGCTCGAGCAGCAGGATTCTTATTATCGAGTGGCGGGAAGAACAGATTGGGCTGCTGGTGGACCGGGTCGCAGATGCTGCTCTGATGGACAGGGCATCTATAAAACCTGCGCCGGAAAATGTGAGCAGCATGCAGGGCAGGCAATTTAAGGGTGTCTGTCATGTTGATGGAACCCTGGTAGCCGTGCTCGATACGGAAGCCGTTCTGGAGATGGAAAAAGGATCGGAATCCATGCCCTAAAGAGGAGAGTAAATGCCGCTAAGGGTCCTGGTAGCAGATGATTCGGCGCTCTTTCGCCGCGTAATAACCGAGGCGCTGGCATCCATTCGCGACGTTGAGATTGTTGGGAGTGCGGCCAACGGAAGACTGGCTGTACAGATGGTTAGGGAGTTGCAACCCGACCTTTTGACTCTCGATATCGAAATGCCCGGAATGGATGGTCTGGCCGTGCTGGACGCTTTGCGCCAAGCGGGGGAAGACACCATGGTAATCGTCGTCAGCGCTCTAACCTCGCGCGGGGGACGTCTTACAATGCAGGCCCTGGAGAAAGGCGCTCTTGACTTCATCACGAAACCTGATTCGAGTGGGGCCGCACAAAGCCGGGCTGCCATTGTGAAGGAATTGGCGCAGCGATTGCCGGCCCTGGCCAACAGGCTCGCCATTCGAAAAATTCTGAAAAACGCTCAGCAGCCGCCTCCGTCGCCAGTAGATCGCGGGGCGCGAAAAGCGGCCGATCTGGGGCAGGCAGCCGAGGCCATGAACCGCATGGCAACTACAAAGAGACCTGAAATGGTTCTGATCGGCGTTTCCACCGGGGGACCCAACGCCCTGGCGCAGCTCCTGCCGGCCATTCCCAAAAACATCGGCGTTCCATTCCTCGTGGTGCAGCATATGCCGCCTATTTTTACCCAGTCCCTCGCAGAGAGTCTTTCCGCAAAGTGCGCGCTACAGGTCCGCGAGGCGTCCCATAGTGAGCCGGTGGTTCCAAACACCGTCTATATAGCTCCCGGCGGAAAGCAGATGCGCGTTGCTTCGAGGGCTGGTGACTCCATGTCGATCGAGATCACTGACGATCCCCCTGAAAACAACTGCAAGCCATCCGTTGACTACCTTTTTCGCTCCGTGGCGCTCCGCTTTCCAGGGCCCGCCATGGCAGTCATTTTAACCGGCATGGGAAGCGACGGGACTCTCGGGCTTCGGCTTCTGAAACGCAATGGGTGTCATATTCTTGCACAGGACGAGGCTTCATGTGTCGTATTCGGCATGCCGAAAGCAGCAATTGACGCTGGTGTTGTAGACGCGGTGCTGCCGATCGAGGCGATGGCTGCCAAGATCGTATCCTCCGTGCGTGGAGGCTGACCATGGGCAGCGTTTCAGCCGATGAACTCAACCTCTGGTCGCGTTACATCTCCACTATTTGCGGCATTCAACTGGACAGCTCCAAGGGCTATTTGATTGAAACCCGCCTGGCCCCATTGCTGCCTGATACAGGCAGCTCCAGTTTTGCCGACCTTTACAACAAAGCCAAGGCTGACCCCACCAACAGGATCAGAAGAAAGATCATAGACGCTATTACTACCCAGGAAACATCTTTTTTCAGAGACACTTCCCCATTTGAACTGATCAGGCACAAAATCTTGCCGGACCTTATCGACAAACGTTCAAAAACTTCGGCAAATGGGCGGGTGATACCTGTTCGCATCTGGAGTGCCGCTTGCTCGACAGGGCAGGAGGTCTATAGCATCAGCATTGCAGTCAAGGAAGTTCTGGTCGATCTCAGCCGCTACGATGTCCGTATACTGGGTACGGACATTTCGGACAAGGCCGTCGCCCATGCAAGCTACGGCCACTACAGCAAATTGGAAATGGAACGTGGTATGGCTCTGGATAAAGCGGCTAAACATTTCGTACCAGAGGGTCAGACGTGGAAAATTCGCGATGAAATTCGTGCTATGGCAACTTTCAGAACAATGAACCTCTTGGAACCTTTCGCCTTGCCGGGCAAATTTGACATCATTCTATGCCGTAATGTGGCCATCTACTTTTCCGAACAGGACAAAATCCGGCTGTTCAAGTCAATCGCCAGGGTTATGGCCTCGGACGGCTACCTTATAATTGGGTCGACCGAGTCCATTACGGGCCTTTGCCAGGAATTCGAAGCCAAGCGCTATTTGCGCGCGGTTTTCTACCAGTTGCGGAACGAGGGATGACAGGTCATCAGCGGTGTATGTGATTGCATCCTTTTGTTGTTAGCTTGCCCAATCCCATAATGAAGCGAGAGACTATGAACATACCGGGTGATCGGAAAATGGGCGTAAAACTGGCCTTCGGCTTTGGGGTAATGGTGCTTATACCCGCCGCGAACAGGGGGCTTCAGACCAACCGTGCGCGCAAATGGGAGCGGGAGCTGGAGAATTTGCATCGGAATGAGAAAAACCATGTCCTAAAACAAGGCGGGATGGACTTCACCACCATGCCTCCCGGGAGATGACGCGACGTGCTTCGCCAGTGGTTTTTCGATCAGATTGATTACATCTTCTTCTGGTGCGGCCTTGCGTACCTCCTGGTAGCCGTCGCATGCCTGAGAGTGACAAAAGAGGGGAAAAAAGTCGAACTGCCCTGGATTTGGTTTGGGACGTTCGGGCTTCTCCGCGGCCTGCATGAGTGGCTTCATATGCTGGCTTTAAGCCTGCCTGACCCGGTTGTCTTCAAGCTGGTCAGGATCGCGGTGTCGACGTCCTCATTACTCGCGCTCTTCGAGTTCGGGCGGCGCGGCTGGAAAGCTCAAGGAGGCCGGGCGCCAGGTGCGTGGATTGTCATTGCGCTGCTTGGCCTTGGTTTGGTGAATTGGCTTGCCGGGCTTCAAGATTGTAAGGCCGCCTGCCTTCACCTGTTTGGAGCAACCGGCGCGCTGCTCTCCGCTACTGTTCTCTGGCGCGCAGCGGTATCACGGGATGCAATGGGAAGGGTCGGATTGCGAACGATTTCTATAGCAATGTTCGCTTTCGCTTTGACCATCTGCACCATGGAGCCGAATGCAGTTATTTGGCCGGCTGCATCCTTGAACCAGGCCCCCCTCATTATTTTCAACGGATTGACGGACCGGCTCATTCTCGCCTTGTGCGCTTTTGCGTGCGTTGCCGGCCTCTGGCTTAACGAGCGTGATACGTGCCTCTCATCGCCATCCAGGGATCATTACCGCTTTCTCGGCCCCTGGGTACTTGCGTCGGCATTGGCGCTGCTGATTATCTTCGGGTGGGTCGTAACCGAGCGGCGCGGGCGCACAGTTGACGCCGACATGCGTGAGGATGTTCTCCACCGCGTCCGGGATATTGCGCAGGCGGTCAACTCAGATTGGGTCAAAGCGCTCACGTTCTCTGCGGATGACAAATCTGCCCCTGCTTATCTGCAGATATGCGCTCAACTGACGGCCTTAGGGCATTTCGAAAGGCTGCGCTCTATTTATAGCATGGCGGAGCGCAACGGCGAGATCGTTTACGGGCCTGGTAACCTGGACGAAAATGACTCATTGGCTTTTCCGCCCGGAACGGTGTGCAAGAATCCCAAAGCAGAGCTATGGAGGATCTTCCGGAACGTCCAATCGGTCGTGGTCGGGCCATATACAGGTGAAAACGGCACTTTAGTCTCCGCATTCAGCCCAGTCATCGACCCGCGTTCCGGCGAGGTGCTGTTGGTAATCGGCGTCGATTTTATGGCCGAGCAGTGGAAAAAAGCAACAGCCGAAGTGCGGCTCGAAGCGATCCTCCTGACACCGGTCCTGAGCGTAATTCTTTTATGCGGCCTGAACTTGTTGGAATGGCGCTTCCGCTCTTCACCACGCAGTCAACGATGGTGGTTTCGTGACGCCGAGGCATTGTTCGTTGCTGCGTTTGGAGTGGGGATAACGGCAATTGTTGCACTGGGCGTTCATGACATGGAAAGCCGCAGGACGCAGCAGGTATTCCAGCGATTCGCCGACGGACAGGCGAAGATCATTAGCTCGACATTTCACGAAATTCGAAAAGATTTGGCCTGCCTTGCCAAGTTCATCGAAGCTGAGAAGTTGGTTCATATGCAAGGGTTCGAGTCGTTCGACAGCTCTTTGGCGGTTTCGTCGGCCGTAGAGGCATGGGAGTGGGTGCCGGTAATTCCATCGGCCGAAAAACAGAACTTCGAGGCTCAGATTCGTTCTCAGGGGTCCTCGGACTTCAATTTATTCGAGGAAAACCTGTCGGGTGAACGGGTCCCGGCATCGGGACGCGAGGAATACTATCCCGTTGCCTGTGTGACGCCGCTCAGAGGCAACGAGCCGGCGGTTGGGTTTGACCTTGGAAGTGAGCCGGTCAGACGGCTGGCTCTTGAAAAGGCCGCGTCAACCGGACTGCCTGCAGCTACGGCCGCTATCACACTTGTGCAGGAAACCGGGCAGCAACAGGGTATGCTGGCGTATCATCCCGTATTCAAGGAAGCTCAGAGACGTCCTTTAGGATTTTCTCTTTGCCTATTGCGGCTGCAATCCGCTTTGGACGAAGCACTGGCAACTGGCGGCGGCACAAATCCCAACATACGGGTGCGCCTGCTTGACATCACCTGTGGGGGAGAACCGAAGCTCCTGGCTCAGTGCAATGGCTGGGATGCCGATTCTGCATCATACAAACCGTTCAACCGGCACGAATATAAAAACGTCTATCCTCTCTTCATGCTTGGGCGATCCTGGGTCATCGAAGCGTACCCCGGCCCAGCCTTTATCTCTGCGCACCGGAACTACGCCGGCCTCGCATCGGCTCTGTGCGGGCTTGTGGTGACGTTGTTGGTAAGCGTGTCTGTGGGTTTTCTAAGCAGTCGGCAGACCGAGCTCGAGCAACAGGTCTTCGAAAGGACGCGCGAACTGAACGAGAGCAAGCAGCAGGTGGATATTATCTTCGCCGGACATGCTGCAGCCGAACCGGCCTTGCGAAAGGCTCGCATTTTGCTGGCCGAGGATAACGCCTCAAACCAGAAAGTGGCCCTGGCTATACTCAAAAAACTAGGCTACCGGGCGGATGTGGCGGCAAACGGGGTGGCAACCCTCGAAGCGCTTTCGCGAATACCTTACGATCTGGTCCTGATGGACTGCCAGATGCCGGAGATGGACGGCTTGGAGGCGACACGGCGCATCCGCGACACTTCTTCAGGCGTGCTCGACCCCGGCGTGCCGATCATCGCGATGACGGCCAACGCCATGCAGGGCGACCGGGAGCGCTGCATCAGCGCGGGGATGGACGACTATCTGCCTAAACCTGTGCGACCGCGAGAACTGGCGGAGGTGCTTGATCGGTGGCTTCGCTCGGGTCACAAGCAGGGGGACGGACGAAAAGGCCCCCTGAAAGATCCTGTAATTTATGCCCCACCGAGGTGGCCTGAAACAACCGGAAACGGTGACGTCCCTTTAAGAGTCGAGACGGCGCCGCACTCCCCGGGCACTACACGCGAAGAACCTTTCGCAACTCTACCTGCAAACGCCTCGGATGATGCTGTGTTCCACGAATCCGACCTGCTGGAGCGCCTTATGGACGATCGGGAACTGGCGCATGCGGTAGTGGCGGAGTTCCTTAAGGATATTCCGGTCCAGATTCGTAAGCTCAAAGATTTTGTGAGCGGCGGCGATGCAGAAGGCGCTCGACGGCAGGCGCACACCATCAAAGGGGCTGCGGCCAACATTGGAGCACCGGCGATGCGCGAGGCGGCCCTTGAACTGGAACAAATCGCAAAAGCCGGCAGCCTGGCGAAGGGCCTGGATGTGCTGCCCCGACTGGAAACCGAATTCGAACGGTTGAGGCAGACCCTGGAACAAAAAGGATGGAGTTGAAACGCGGCGATACTGCGGCGCCCAAGTGTGGGACCGCCGCTGGACGATAACAATCCCGGCAGGCGTCCCTCTTGGAAGGCCTTCCGCCTCCGCGCCGCTGTCCTGTTGGTCAAATGTCCCAAACGGCCGTGGCAACCATCTTGAAGCCGTCGATTCCAACCGCTCCCATCGATGGTCTGGACGTCTGCAAGAACCTTCGTCGAAAAGATTAGGCGCGGTGCTGAAAAAACTCGTATCTGCCACAGTGATGAGATAATATTGGTTACAGTCAGCTCAGGCGTGCAATGCTAAAGCCTGTAACTATAACGAAACTCGAGGAAGTCAGGGCCAGGGTAAGCAATTACGTCGTCAACCCGTTTAACGCGGCAGTGCTTGCAAAAGAAACTTGCCAACATCTTTGCGCACACTTACTGATGGAGATTGCCCAATGGATGTGAAACTCATAAACCCATTTCTTGCAGCCTCAATGCATGTACTGAAAACGATGGCCGGCGTCGATGCCAGACCGGGGAAGCCTTTTCTTAAAAAAACCGATGAAGCCGTCGGAGATGTCTCCGCAATAATCGGAATCACGGGGGCGGCCAAAGGCTCCATGGCGCTGGTCTTCACCGAGAAATGCATAAAGGAAATTGCTTCGAGTCTTTTGGGTGAGGTCCTTACCGAGCTCAATCCTGAGGTGAGGGACGCTGTTGGAGAACTTACGAACATGATATGCGGAGACGCCAGAAGGCGTCTATCAGAAGAAGGATTCGCCCTTCAGGCGGGAATACCCACAGTAGTTGCCGGTAAAAATCATACCATAACGCATATTGCTGACGGACCTCGACTTGCGGTCCCGTTTGAAACGGATCACGGCAGCTTCATGGTTGAGGTTGCCTTCGCCAGATCCGGTTAATACCCAGGGGCAAACGGCAACAGGTATTACCAGAGAGTGGGCATGTACGGCGTGAAAAAGCTCGCCGCCCTGGTCAAAGAACTCGAAGACAGGCTTATCGTCTGCATGCGGTGCGGGATGTGCCAGGCGGTCTGCCCGGTTTTTGCCGAAACCGGCCGCGAGGTTGACGTCGCCCGTGGAAAGCTGGCCCTCCTGGAGGGCCTTATTCGGGAAATGTTCAAAGACCCGCGGGGTGTAAATCGGTACCTGATGCGCTGTCTGCTCTGCGGCTCATGTGCGTCCAACTGCCCCAGCGGAGTGAGTGCGCTGGATATTTTCTTGAAGGCCCGCGCCATCCTGGTTGCCTATATGGGGCTGCGCCCGGCCGGGAAGGTCCTGTTCCGGGGCATGCTGGCTCACCCGAGATTTTTCGACAGACTCGTAAGATCGGCCGCCAGATTCCAGGACTTCTTTGTAAGACCTGCAAACGACTTCCTCGGCACTTCGTGCGCGCGTTTTTCCTTTCCATTTTCCGATAGACACATCAAGGCTTTTGCGCCCGTTTCTTTCCGGTCGGGTGTAGGCCGAGTCGATACAATCGGCGCTTCCACATTGAAAGTGCTTTTCTTTGTGGGCTGTATGGTCGACAAGATATATCCCAATATAGGCCACGCAGTCTTAAGCGCCCTTAAACATAACGGTGCGGGGGTCCTTGTGCCCGGCGAGCAGGGCTGCTGCGGAATGCCGGCGCTTTCATCGGGCGATCTGCCTACCTTTCTCAAACTTGTGCGCTACCATCTCGATAAATTCCCTACAGGTGACTTCGATTACGTGGTGAGTGCCTGTGCGACCTGCGCGTACACTATAAAGAAACTCTGGCCGATGTTTGCCGGCGATCTGAGCGGGGCGGAAAGATCCCAAATGAATCAACTTGCCGGAAAAGCAATGGACATAAGCCAGTTTCTCGTGGACATTACCGGCATTGTCACAGCAGCGTCCTCTTGCCGCGGAGAAAAGGCCCTCATCAGCTATCACGATCCCTGTCATTTAAAAAAATCTCTTGGGATAGCGGCGGAGCCCCGTAAGCTTCTGGTCGCAAATCCCAGCTATGTTTTCAAGGAAATGAGCGAGGCGGATCGCTGCTGCGGTTGCGGGGGGAGTTTCAACCTTAACTATTACGGCATTTCGGCGTCGATTGGCAGGCGCAAGCGTGAGTCGATCCTGGAGTCGGGATGCACCACGGTTGCCACGACCTGTCCCGCGTGCATGCTTCAAATTACCGATACGCTCTCTCAGGCAGGTGAGCCTGTCAAGGTAAAACACGCAGTCGAAATTTATGTCGAGTCACTGGAGTGATCCCTTGCGAAAAAAGACTCACTCCTCTTAACTTCCTTGTTAATTTCCAGAATCAGGGTATCCAGATCGTATTCGACATCCGGAATGCGTACCGCCCCTCTTATGTCCCTGTCAACCCAGGTGATCCCCGGATTTTGCTTTTCCAGCTTTTCGAGCATCGAACTCTGCCGTCTGACTATCGCAAGCAGGCTGTGACTCTCTTTGGAAAGGTCCCTTTGCTGAAGGGCTTGCTTTATCGTTGCGCTGAGTTCCGTCCCGCTGCATGGTTTAATCAGGAAGCGGTAAATGTGTCCGTTGTTGATCGCGCGAAGGGCGGTGTCCAGATTGGGATGGCCCGTCAGCATGATTCTGATTGTTTCGGGATAGTGTTCGTAGACTATCCCCAGGAAATCCGATCCCGGCATGCCCGGCATTATTTCGTCCGACACAACGACATCGAAGCCCTGAGCGGACAAAATCTCAAGGGCCTCAGCCGCGCAGCCGGCACCGACAACTTCATAGGATAGCTTATGAAGGGCGCGTTTGAGCGCTTGGACCACAAACGGTTCATCATCGACAATGAGAACTTTACAGGGCTGCATAAGTCAACTCGCTTAATACTTGTGTCAGGTTGATCTTTTTGCCATTCCGGAAGGTACGAACACCTGGACCGGCCCGATAATACCCGGCTTACTGATAAAATTCTTAATCCGTTCCCGCAAGGTCCGGTTTACTCGATAACCTCTGGCCGCCAGCAAGCGGCCGTCCATAAGGAATAAATCCCCATCGAGGATCATCCCATCCTCCAATTCCCCGCTCGACAGCGCCATTTTTTCATAACCGGCCTCGACGCCCAGCACCGTTTGCAGTGCCGCAAGCACCGAAGGGTCGTATCGACCAGCCCTGGACAGCATTATTTCCAGCGCCTCGCCCTCCCGAATATCGTGCGCCTGGAGCATATCGAAATCCAGAACGGCCTTAAGGATTCGAGACCCCAGCAGGACGTGCTCGTCAAGCACGGGGTCCCTGGCGTCGAAGCTTCTTTCCTGGTTGGCAATGATCCCGGCGACAGTCTCCATCCTTGGAATATTGCACAGCAGGTCCGACCCGATAGAGGGGTGCATCGCAAAAAGCTGCGCCTCTTCGCCGGTTAGCGCCTGCCCGCTGTAGAGCTTCTTTAGGGCCTCCTCAGGCAATATCACACATCCGATCTGAGACAGATAGGCTGCGGTTTCGATTTGCCACAGGTCATCCACTTCCATCGTTCGGGCGATTTTTTTTACCAGACGGGTTATCCGGGCAGCCCGGCCAAAAGCTTCCGGATTGGTCAGCTCAAGGATGCCTATGAGCACCTTCATGCTTCCCCGCAAGGTTTTATCGAGCAGCTCGCGCTCCGCGCAAATCAACTGATACTGCCGCACTCCGCTTAGAAGGGCGTTGCCCAGAGTTGCAGGATCGCATGGCTTGGTCAGGAAACGAAAAATATGTCCCTCATTTACAGCATCTATTGCCGCCTGCAACTCAGCATAACCCGTAAGCATAATACGCACACTGTCGGGGGACGTCTGTCGCACACGGTGAAGAAACTCAATGCCGTCCATTCCTGGCATGCGCAAGTCGGAAACGATTACCCAAAAAGGACCATTAGCCGCTATGGCCTCAAGGCCCTGTTCGCCGCCCAAAGCCGTTTCGACTGCATAAGTCTTTCTCAACTGCCGTTGAAATCCGGCAAGAATATTGGGATCGTCATCGACAAAAAGAATCTTTGCGGGCATCTGCTTCTCCACTCATTACACGCCTATATTAACCTCCAGCTGCAATTCACCGATGCGATCTCTTATTCCCGGTCTTGACAGGTACTCAAGATCGAAACGCGCAGCCTCGTTGATGTTGAGGTGATTGTTCCTGTGTTCCAATCCGTTTGCCAGATGCACGGCGGTTAATGTGCTCAGGCCGTTATTGGAACATTCGTCGGGGCGATGGTGGAATGCGACGCCATCGACGATTGAGTCGGAAAATCCCCATATCCCAAGCAAATACGCTCCAACCTGAGCATGGGTGGTCCCAAGGACTCTCTGTTCGGCTTCGACAGGCAAACAGCCCGTTGAGCTTGCAAGTTTTGCGATTTCATCACATGCCTCAGGCAATTTATCTAATAAAATCAGTTTACCCAGATCGTGAACCAAGCCTGCCAGGAAGGAATCGTCAATCTCTGTTTGCCCCTGGCTTAGACTTGCGGCTATGTCTTTGGCCAGAAAACCCGTCGCGACACTATGATCCCAGAGATTCGCGATCGTAGAGTAGCCGGGAAGATCTGACCTGGAAAACTGCGAAAAGATCTTTACTGTGAGCACTAATGCCTTGACCGTCTCCAGCCCGATCAGGGCAACTGCTCTTGCGGGGTTCGAAACGTGTGTGGGAAGCCCAAAAAAGGAAGAGTTTACAAGCTGGAGGATCTTGGCTGACATACCGACGTCTTTTGAGATGATTTCTCCCACTCTGGCAATCGAGCTGCCAGGTGAGTTCACCTCTTCTATTATTTCAGTGTATAGGGAAGGCAGGC
>DASPQK010000066.1:0-2327 GCA_035624985.1 Syntrophobacteraceae bacterium
GCAAACGTTGCCACAGATGTTATAAGGCTTTTGAGTTTAGAACTTTGAAGGTCAAAGACGAAATATTTCTGCTTTGCCATTATAAGGGTTGCACTGGAGATTTGCCGCTTGACAGCAGAGGTTGGAATAAGCTGATAAAAGATAAACAGGGGCTTCCCGAAACACCAAAAAAGGGAAAGATGTATGACCTGGGATTAGATTCCCAGCATAAGGAATCAACTTGCCTGGACTTTTCAAAAACGGAAAAAAATTGCAATTTTAAAATCAAATCTGCACAAAGTCTCCTCTTGAGGCGGGTGTTAATGATCGCAAGAAATCCTCACCTTTAAGGGGCCAGAAGCACCCCTAACATTTTGGGTTGCTGCCTTATTGGTTGCCTCCCGAACTCGTTGACTGGCAGATTTCGATCATGATTCAAGTTTCAAGTGGAAATCTTTATTAAGATGCTGGACTAAAATCTTTGTTTATTCGGTGTTCTTTTTCGTTTGACATGCAACTCCTCTTATCATATATTCAGCTTACTCTAAAACGAGTTCTCATCAATCCGACTCCAGGCAGGCATCCAGTGAGGGAATGATTGGTCCAGAGGACTGCAGTTCCTACAAGGTCGTTGAGGATTTGTCGGAGGATTTGATCCAGAATTCTCGTGTGCATTATCTTGGAAGAGATTAGGCGGATCGAACTTGCTGACGCATGTGTTAATCTTATAAGTTGGAATAAGATCCTTATGAAGAAGCTGTCTCTCAGGTTGCGCCTGGTGGTTCTCTTTTCGCTTATTACCTGCATCTTCCTGGTCGGCGCGAGTGCCGCAACCGACACCAAAGTTCTGACACTCAAGCCAGTCGGGCAACGACGGTTGTTGCAGGGGCCCATTTTGGGAGGATCCACGTCCGCATTCTTCGAACGTCTCCTCGATAATCCGGCCAAAATAGCGGTTCTTAATCAGATGGCCATTGGGCTGGACCGTTTTCCGGGAGGGTCCGATGCGAATTTTTACAATTGGCGCACGGGATTGATCGAAATCCAGGAGTACCCCGACAGCTCTCCCTACGTGCATTTCTGGGCCAAAGCGGCCGCCAAGATTGCGAAAGGCAAGCCCGATGGCATCACGATGGAACAATATGCGGCTTTCTCCCAGCAGATTGGGGCACAGGTGATCTTCGTGCCCAATCTGGAGTCATCAAGCGTCGCCGAACAGGTGAAATGGTTCGAACACCTTGCCGGCAAAGGTCTCGTCCCACAACGGATCGAATTGGGGAACGAATTCTGGGTCGCGATGGGTAACGATTCGAGGAGCCTGGCGCGCTGGCCCGATGCAGCCTCCAGCATGCGGACGATGAAGCAATACCTTGACGCCTTCAAGCCCTACTTGCCCGCGAACGCTAAGATCGCCGTGCAAGCCGCGGGCAGTGGTTTCAGCGTTCATCTCCAGCCCAGGGCACGGTTCTGGCAGCGGATCGAGAAATGGGATGATGAACTGCGTCCGGAACCTTGGTTCCATGCCGTCACGTTGCATCTTTATCCGCGGTTAAGCGAAGTAATGGGTGACCCGCGGGCGGGACTCACACCGCCGACGGGGGAGAACGCGATGCCGCGCCTGAAGGCCATGATGGCCCAGGTGGATGAAGGGGTGGAGCGCATATTGCAGGGGATAGAGCGGCGTCTGCCTGGCAAGGAAATCTGGATCACGGAGTGGAATTCACGCGGGGCCAATGCAGTGACCCAGCGGGGCGCTCACATTGAACCGGTTTCCCCGGCGATGGAGATGCTGCTGGCCACTCGCATGGCGCTTGTCCACCTGCGCCATTCGTCAGTCACCGCCTCGCTTTTCTTCATGTACGATTTCATGCCGCAGAATCCGTTCTCGATGTTCGTCGCGGATGGCAAGGGAGGTTATGCACCCGTGCCCACGGCGGCAGCGTTGCGATTCTTAAATGAGGCGGCCAATGGCGGTGGTTCATTCCAACGTGTGGTTCAAGAGGGCGCCAAACCGATTGCCGGTGAAAGAGTAGTGCCTCAGTCTTACCTTGCTGTCGAAGGAGGTTTTTTCCAATCGAAAGACCGTGCGACATTGGTCCTTGAAAACGTCTCGGCCGATGTTTTCTCCTTGGATCCAGCAACCCTGATCCCGAACAAGCGGCCTTCAACCATAGAATTCATGTCAATGCCCAACCTCGTCAAGACGGACAAACTTCCTGCCAGGATGGAGCATCAGGACTTTGCGGGGAGTATTACGATAACTCCCTTTTCAGTGACTCGTGTCGTCTGGGAATAGGCTTCGTTGATTAACCTGTAAGCGCGAGAGTAGCTGGTATAAAAACCCCTCT
>DASPQK010000067.1:0-11940 GCA_035624985.1 Syntrophobacteraceae bacterium
CACCTGCTGGAGAGGGTCGGCCTGGATATCGATCATTACCGCGATTATGTCCGTGCGCCTTAGCAGGTCCGTAAGACCGGGGTCGATGAATTCGGTTGGAACGGGCGGGGTATCGATGAGTTGGAACTGAATATTTTCAAAGTCGGCCATGCCCGGCGTCGGCTTCCAGGTGGAATGTGGAAAGTCCGCCACATCGGGTTTTGCGTTTGTCAATGCGGCCACAATCGAGGACTTGCCGACATTGGGAACACCGACGATGATAACCTGGGCTGCCCCCTCCCTTTCGATGCTGTAGGCTGTGATCCCTTTGCCCGAACATTTCTTCTGCTGAGCTTCGGATTTATGCTTTGCTATGCGTCTACGAAGATCGGCCCTAAGCTTATCGGTGCCCTTGTGCTTGGGCATGATCGTAAGCATCTCTTCCAGGGCCTCTATTTTTTCCTCCGGAGTTCGTCCTTCCCTGTAGCGCTGTTCGGCTTCAAAGTAAGGGGGAGGCAAATTGGCGGGCATGTGCCTTTTCCCTTAAAGGTTGTGCAAGTCTTCGTCTCCGATGATCTCGAACAACCCTGCAATAATTCGGTCCAACTCGCCGGCTGATATTGTGCCGATTCTTTTGCCGATTCGCTCTGTTGAAAGTGTACGGGTTTGTCCGATTTTCACCCATGAGCCTTTACGAGGCGCCCTCGGGTCGAGTTCCACGGTCAGAGGAAATCCGGCGACCTCAAACTGGCCGGTGACGGCCATGGCGATAACTGTTCCCGACCATCCATTGAAAGCCTCCCGGCTCAGTACGACCACTGACGACTCACCAGTGAATGCTTCCTGTGCCTCGATTCGCCTTCGGCGCTAACCCTGATCGCCCTCAGCCCGCTCACCGGGCATTCATGCTCGCAGATGCCGCAGCCGGTACACAGGTCGGGGTCCACCTGAGGGATCTGAAGACGAACCTGCAACAAGATTTTGCCCGAACCGGCCGATGACGGCAGGGGCAAAAACTGCGGCTCCAGGGTGATCGAATTCTGCGCATTTGAAACTATTCGCGCTCTTGTCGCGATACCCCCGCTTTGCACGGCGACGAAAAAGTCGCCCGTATCGAACCGGTTCGGCTTGAGAGCGGGTCTGGAAAGCACAATGGTGTTTCCTGAGACCTCTGCGACCTCCAGGTTGCCATCCCTCACCGTGGCGAAGTCTTCTCTTACCAATATCGCCTTGGGGCTTACGGGACAGTTTTCCTGGCAAACTATGCACGGCCTGTCCATCGCCCAGGGCAGGCAGCGGCCTCGGTCAATGAAAGCAGTGCCGATGCGCACAGGGCCGGATTGTTCAAAAGCCCCTCGCCCCAGCTTTTCTTCCAGTGAAATCGGGCGGATAGCCGCAGTAGGGCAGATATGGCCGCATGCCGTGCAGTTCATCTGGCATCCGCTCGATCCAGTGCGCATATTCAGACAAGGGGTCCAGAGACCATCGATCCCTGCCCTTGTGATATCGGGTTGAATGACGTTTGTGGGGCAAACACGCGCGCATTGTCCGCACCTGATGCAGCGGTCCAGAAATTCAGGTTCGGGCAAAGACCCGGGAGGTCGAATCAGTGCCGGGTCGAAGTTTCGGCCTAGCTTTCCATCGATTTTAAGCATAGGTATGGCTGCGATTCCGCAAACCGAGGCAGCGATGAATCCGCGGCGGGACATGTCGGGCGAAACTATTTCTCCCGATGCGGACCGGAACGTGTTATAGCCCATCATGTCTTCACCGCACGTATAGAGGCAGTTAAAGCATAGAACGCATTCGGGAATACGGATGCGTCCCGCCGGGTCGCAGGCGCCTTCGCACCTCGAATCGCAGAGTCCGCATTGGCTGCATTCGGCAGTTTTCTTTCCAATCCGCCAAAGAGCGAATCTTGCCATGATCCCGTAAAGGGCGCCCAACGGGCAAACGAACCGGCAATAGAAACGAGGCATCGCCAGGTTCAGCAAAAGGGCGGCGATAAATACGAAAGTGGTAAGCCATGCAGCTTCGTAATGCCTCATGGCTGCCGATGTCAGGTGAAAGAAAGAATCAGCAAAAGGCAGGAGCAACAGATTCACCGAACGATACGCCAGAGGGATTGGGTCGAGAAGTCCGGTGATTAGCGAAAACTGGGAAAAGACCTCGGCAGGCGAGACCCGGAGGCTTGGGACCCATAAGCCTAGGCCCGAGACTATGTTTAACGCCAGCGCCCCCACTGCCGGCCCCAGCAGGACCAGAAGGACGTAATATTTTATCCGCTGGCCGCCCATATATCGATTCAGGGAGCTTTTCTGCCTGATGGTGCGCGCGCGGGAGCCGAGATAGGCTAAGAAATGGTGCATCGAGCCAAACGGGCACAGCCATCCGCAGAAAAACCTTCCCAAAAGGACAGTGAGCACGACCGTAGCCATGGCCCATACCAGCCCGGAGTACAGGGCGCCGGTTGTCAGAACGGTTCCCAGGGCGGCAAGGGGATCGAGCTGTAAAAACCAGTTTACCGGCCAGCCCCTCAGTTCCCAAAAGGATTGACCGAACGTGCTGGCTATGCAGAACCATATAAACAGGGCAAAAAAGAATATCTGGGATATGCGCCGTACAATCGTAATTCTCATTTAGTTCCTAGTCTGTGGATACACGCAAAGGTCTCAGGCTTTCAAAATCGGAAGTCCCAGCCCCTGCCTGTTCGGCTTTGGCTATGAAAGGCAGATCGGACGGCGTTTTGCCCAACAACGCCGCTCCGGCGGCGTCCGCAGCGACCTGGTCGGTGCCGACGATAATTGTCCTGGTCTGCTTGAGATCGGAAATCGAACCTCCGGTCGGTCCGTTGGAAATCATGCTGAACATACCGTCCAGGATGACCAGAGTAGGTGTCACCATAAGTGCAAGATCTTTTATGAACGTATGTATATCCTGATGGAATAAGTTTCGCCTGCCCCCCATGAACCCGTACCAGTTTTTCATGGACATCGAAGCGCCGGCCCTGTGGTGATCTTTCACCGGAGCAATGCCGATAAGCTTTGTCGCCCTTTTGAAAGCTCCGGAAAAAACAGGCCAGTTGCGGATAAGATTTGAGCCCGGCACCGTAATGTCGCCAAAAAGAGATTCCACCGGCATGATCAGATGCGCTCCGGAACTTTGCGCCGCATCTCTTATGCCGCTTAGGGCAAAACAGCTTTCCGGGTTGTTGATCGGATTGTCGGTGACGACGACTGCCTCAGCGCCGGCCCCCAGGCACAGGCGCGTGACCTGGGCGAGCAGCTCCGGGTTGGTTGTGGCGCAAAGGGAAGGGGGAGTCGCAAAAGAGGCGTTTACCTTTATCAGGACTCTGTCGCCCTTTTTGACGAATGATTCGATTCCGCCGAGCGCCTTGAGGGCGGCGTTGACTGTTTTGATTCTGTCGTCTCCGGTTGCAATCGCTATTTTTTTGCCTGCTTCAGGCACGGAAAAGTCGGGCAGAACGACCGAGGAATTCTCAACCGGCGCGCTGGGACCGGCGGGGTCGTACAGCAAATAGCCAAAAGCGCCGGCAGCCCCGAGAGTTATCCCGGCTTTGGCGCATCGCTTTAGAAAATCGCGCCTGTCCATCTCCGAATGAGGCCCCCGGGATCTTTCAGTTTCCTGTCTTTTCTTCTTCATGGTCGAGGGTTGCGCCAAGTTTGCGGTAAATCCGCAATGCGACATCCTTTGCTCTTTCGACATTATCGGCTTCATGAACGCCGGCCAAAAATTTCCCCCTGTGAAGGACGACTTCATAGGTATCGAATACGTTATATATACGGGAATCGGGCACATCGGCGATTTCACCCGCTCCCACCCCCCCGTTGTCAAGCACGAACCGGCCGTAGGCCGCAGCAAGATCGGCGGCCTCCTCCGGGTTCCCGCGTTTTGAGATAAATGCGGTAACCTGGTCGTTGTCAGCCCCGTACCTTGCCGTATAGACGCGGTCGAGCCCGCTGAAGCCGAAAACATCGCTCAAGATAAGCGATATGCTGGACTCATCAAGCGATTGGTGTGGAAATAGGGAAGGTTCTTCTTGCCGTCCGGCGTAGCGGGGTTCGGCTCCAATGAATTTTTTGGCCAGTGCGGCCATCTCCTGTGCAAGGTCTTTGGATGCTGATATTATCTCGACATATTCAGGTCCGTTTGTAAAAAAAAGGGCATCCCCCGTGGCGTAGGCGGTAACGCCAAGCTCAACAGGCATCGCGTCCTTTCTTTTTTGCCTGCTGTAGACGGAAAACGCGCTGGCCGGGTCGTTCATTTGGAATATGAAGAGTTCGAGCCATTTGTTCGGGTCCGTTTTCCTGCCAAAACGCCTCGCGGAAAGTTTTACAAAGCCGCTCGATAGGTATAGTTCGGCCTTGCCGTCGATTTTGTCGGATAAGGTTTCCGGGTCGAACGTCTCTTGGGGACCCATCGGAACGAGGGTTTCGGGAAGATATGCAGGCACAGGCGAAAAACCGGCAGGCGGCAAAGATGCCCTGCGACCCTGTGCAGCCTCATCCTTCATAAGTGCCGCGCTATAGAAGGCGGGATCGAAACGCGACTGGGTAAAACAGACCCAACCCGCTATCCCGGCCAGAAGCACCAATATTGAAATCCCGATGCCGGTTTCGGCAACACTAGGGCGCTTCATCCACCCTCTCCTGTATTCGCCTCGATTTGAAAATTGGGGGAAATCATATCAACGGGGGTAAATGAAGGCAAGGGGCAGCACAATGAACAGTAAACGGTGAACCCCCAAAGCGCGGGAGTTAACGGTGGAGGGGAAATCCAAAGCCGTAGCCTAGTTCGAACCTGATACGACCCGGTCTTCAAGAAGTGATTTTTGCACGCCGCTGTCTACGCTGATATGCCCGTTGATTTTTTCCAGCTCCGGGTTTTTTGAAAGGAAACCGAGTACGTCCTTTATACGAAAGTCGGGATTCTGCGGGTAGAGATCATCGAAGATGATGCGGAGCAGTTCATAATCTGCGGGATAGTCCATGGTCAACCTCTTGCCCGACAGGTCTTCCGTGCATTTGAGGTGGCTGATTTTAAACAAATCCGGATGCTTTGGAATATGGATCGTGATGTGTTCCCGCTCCGAGAAAAGAACAGCGCTCTGCCAAACCGTTTTCAGCGCCTGCCTGGTGAGTATTTCGACATCCTGGCCCACGGGATAGGTGCGCTCTATGGTATTGGTGGTATAATCGGCGCCCGAGGACAAATGGAGGCTGATGGCTTCATCTACTATCTCGGGATCGATCAGGGGGCAGTCCGCCTTGATCCGGACGGTGTGAGCCCCCCCGAAAAGCCTGGTCGCCTGATAATACCTTTCCAGAGGGTCTTCCTCGCAACCGCAGTAGACACTTACGCCCATACCCGCGCACATCTCGACTATAGGCAGGTCTGCCCTGTTGATCGTTGTCGCCACAACGACCTGGCTGGTCAATTTGCTCTGGGTGACCCTGTAAATCACATGTTCAAGGGCGGTTTTCCCCCCCAGGTCCCGAAGCACCTTGGAAGCCAACCGGCTTGACCCTTTGCGCGCCTGGATGATCGTTAATACTTTCTCCTCCATAGTTCTTTTCACCAACGTCCAGCGCCTACCCGGCAAGGTTCTAAAGCTCAATTGATCTATCGGGCGATAGAAAATTAAACTTTAGCGCAATGTGTAATGTCACACCCGTGCTTGCCTTGTTAACATTCTTCAGTTGTTGTGCGGGGGATCTCAGGACTTATTGCAATTTCAAGTAAGGGGAAAAAGTTTCGGAGAGACGCTGACAGAAAACAGATGTCATCCTGTGGGAACGCCGAAGTGAGTGCTAGGCGATGAGGACCGAGGAAGGGACACCCCGGCGTATCCACTCAGTCCTGAGTAAGTCCACTCACCCTCTCGATCCGAGACGCAGCCCGCCGTGTATGTAATAAACGTCGCCGGCCACAGACTCGTTGCGATAGAGTTCGCCGATCAAAGAAACAACTTCCTCGGGTTCGATCAGACGGCCAATGGGCACCTGTTCTATTATCTGATTCAGCACGGCCTGCGGCATTTGCCGGACCATCGGAGTTCCCACATACCCGGGAGCCACCGCCACGCATCGGATCTTATCCGCAAGACCGCGGCGAAAAAACTCTGCGGTCAGCACCTTGGGGAATACCGACATGGCAGCCTTCGAGGACGAGTAATTAATCTGCCCCGCCGTTCCATGCGACCCGGTAGAAGAGATCAGGCAGATCAGTCCTTTGCAGTTGTTATTTATCATGCGCTCAGCGCATTCGCGCACCGTAAGGAAGACTCCGGTCAGGTTTATATCAATCACCGACTGGAACTGTCTAAGAGTCATTTTCCTGGTGACTTTGCCCGTGGGTTTGTCAGCGGATACCATCAGCGCATCTGCGATTATTCCGGCAAAAGGGGCCACAAGATTGATCCGGCCGAACTGTTCGATGGCGAAATCGGCCACCCTTGAGCAATCATCCTCGCTGGTTACGTCGCAGAGGATTGTCCGAAAGTCTCCATTCATCTCCTTTAACTGGGTTTCAGCGGAGCTCAGAAGGGGTTCGGACACATCAGCCACCAGCACCATGCCGCCATTGCCGACCCAGTACTTGGCCAACGCCAGTCCGATGCCCCCGCCGCCTCCGGTCACTACCGCCACTGAGTCCTTGATTTCCAGCATCTTTGTTCGTCCCCTTATCCGGAATTCTCAATTGAAAATTATTTGCCCTACGCATTTAATACCAGGTTGCGTTCATATCGTTGCCTTCGGGAGGGCGTACATCGCGCGACGCATTCGCTGCGCTCCCCCTCCCCTGCGTAGCGGCGGGGTTTATCCCCGCCCAATATTGAACGCAACTTGGTATAAGGTATCCCGGCCGAACATGCAAGTGAGGTATCGAGGAGATCGGTTTTTGCGACTTCGCGGCACACCTTCATATCGGGAGTTTCCAGCCCGCTTCCCGCCACAGAGTATTCCGTAGAAAATGCCCTTTTTCATGCTTCGCGGGTGAGGCGAAGCATCATCACAAATTCGCCGCAAATTGAGGTATGACAGGAAATGCACGCCCGCCTGATTTGCGAACCGCGCCTCTGCAACCTGTATGTCCTATTCTGGACCTTCCGAAAGCAAAAATTCCCTGAGCTCTTCCATCACGCGGCCAAGTGTGCTTTGCGGCAACCTTACGCCGGTTGCGGCTATGAGGGAATGGCGCCGATAAGGATCTATTTCGAAGTGCCAGGGTCGAAGCGGCAGGGCGACAGCCCTCTTTCTCAGGTGAGCCTGAAACCGGTCAACCTTGAGATTCAGCTTGTCATACTCATCCTTTCCGTAATACTGCCCTTCGAACTCCCCGAAAGAACAGTCCCCAAATGAGATGAAAAGCTCCTCCACCGGCTCTTCCCGGTGTATTTGCCTTGTCGCCTTGAATTCGGGGTATGGGGCAAAGAAAGGATCGATGAGGTAGAGCTCGATGAAACCTGTTTCGGGCACCAGGCTCAGCGGGTCTGCCGGGCGGCCCTGCCTGGAGTTGAGAAAGCTCCGTAAATACCGGCATACGAGTGCAAAGTCGGCTTCAGGCATCGCCAGGCCGATGCTTACGATTCTGGCATGCCCCTGACCCAGCGGAGGCTCTCCGCGGATGATCCGCACAAGGTTTCCAAGCGGCTCGTTTACATTTTGGAGATATTGCACAAACCGTTGCGCCAGAAGGTCCTTTTCCATGTAATTAAGTGCCCCCGGGCCTACCCGGACGCTGTCAAGGTCCTGCTCGTACTCGAAATTGCTGGCAAGCACCAGAAAGCTGAACCCCGGCGTTTTCATCAAGTGAAAGCCTTCCTTTTCGAATTCAGACAGTAGGCTCATCGAGCGGTTCTTAAGGCTTATGTCCCGGATCACGTCGTTTTCGGTGTCACCTCTTGTGCTGGCTTTCTCCACCAGCATCTCGTGAACCCAGTGAGTCCACCAGGTCGTGGAGAGCATCAGCGTGCTGATAATCTTTCGGACTTCGCCTCGTAGATCGTTTCCATGATATGCCAGCGGCGGCCCCGGTTCGAAATCCTCGGCATTGACTTCCTTGAGCCGCATCGCCTTCATCCTGTCGGTGGGTCTGAAGCAGTTCAACCATGTGTCAAATGCGTTCATCAGCTCGTACCTGGGGACCTCACGGTCGTTTGCAAGCTTTGACTCCATTGCATAATAGTTTTCCAGCTCCATCTCCAGTTCATAATGAACGTCGATCAGTTCCTGATAGCCGCAGTTGTCGTAACCTCCCGCATCGAATTGTTCCTTGAGATATTCCCAGTCGACATAGAGCTTCTTTCTTATGCGCCGGTCTTCGAGGAAATCGCATGAGCAGGTATGCCCCAGAACTCCCCTTTCTCCGTCGAGGAACACCTTTTTGCCAATGAAGGAAGATACTATGCTTTCGGGGTTGAGGATCCTTTGCTCTGCCTTTGTAAGAAACAGGGGCTTTCCATCGGCGCCTTTGGTGTTTATCAGGTAGGGCTTTCCATATGCCACGGCGGACACGGCCTCGTGGTTGGTGGTATGTCCGTCCACGCGCACGATGCCGCGGACGAGCGGATGGTTTACGGCGAGATCTCCCTCGCCGAAAGTGCTCCGGCGAAGCAAAATGACTTCTTCTCCGCGTGAGGCGAGTTCAAGAGCGTCCCTGCTTTCACAGACCAGTACTCCGGCATCGGCGCTGTCCGTGATCGGCTCGCCTGAGGCAAGCACCTGGAAATCCGTGAAATCTTCCCGCAGGACCTTTTCGGGTTGGGCCAGGGCTTGGTTTATCACCATCGAGGCAAGCTGAATAGTGGTTTTCCCCTCATCGAGCATGTCCCACATCGCTCGCACGGTCGCGCTGCTGGTCGCTCGCATCGCACGGCGCTGGAGAAGGAAAAGCTTGCCGCTTTCGACCGTGAACTCTATGTCCAGTGGGCGCTTTGCGCGGGTCTCCAAAGCATCGCGGACCTGCAGCAGCAGTTCGTATAGCGCGGGATCGGCCGCCTTGAGGTCGGCTGCCTGCAGGATATCTTTCCTCAATCTTCCCGAGACTATCTTGTCGCCCTGGACCTTGGGCGCCCACTCTATGATGGGTCGATTGGCGCCGGATCGCTGCTCGCGGGTGAACAGGACCCCGCTCAGGGAGTCCGCGTCCCTTTGCCCGAAAACCATTTTTTGTATAATGACGGCAGTGCCCATGGAATCGGGCAGAGTTTCGCCCGGCCGCCTCCGGCTCTTGCGGGCCTCGACGGCGATGGGGGACATCCAGGAACCGAACACCGCCTCGACTGCGTTTTTGAGCTGCCTGTTCAGGTTGGTTTCAAACCCGGCGGGCAATTGCGGGTGGACGGCCTCATCCAGGATGGCCTTGAAATCCGCAATAAGTGTCCGCAACCGCTGCACCGGGATTTCACCCTCGACTCCGAAATCCTTTATGACGTGGTAGAACTTCTCGTAGGGGATATTGAGGACCACTTCACCGTACATGCGGATAGCGGTCAGGTAGGTCGTGAGAACGAAGGATTCATCCTCACCGCTGTCTATCATGGCCGAAGCGATATCGTCGTTGAATCCGACATTGAGTATTGTGCCGAGCGCTCCCGGCAGGGACACCGGAGCACCGCCGCGCACGGCCACAAAAAGGGGCATTTTGCCGCTAGTGTCGCCAAACTTGCTCCCGGTTCGCTGTTCAAGTGAAGCCAGCTGTGAAAGAACTGAGGGGAAAAACCGGTCCGGGAGTCGGTCTTCGGACCGGTTGAAAACTCGCCACGTCTTCGTGGTGAGGATGAATCCGTCCGGGACGGCGATCTTCTCCCCCATTCCAGGAAGGATCACGCGAAGGTCCCTGTAATCCTCGGCAAGTCTGGCGCCTTTTGCGCCGAGCAGCTCGATGTTTCCATGCTCGGCCTGGCTAAATGGGACGATCAGGGGTCTTTTCATCCACAGGCATCTCCCCTGCCCAGACCTCTTATCTTTTCTTTTTCCGTTTACCGTTCATTGCTCACCGGTCAAAAGCGGTATCGCTCCGCCACAATGCGCTCCACTTCGTCCTCAGTGGGCAGTGTATCGCGATAACCGGCTAGGTACTGGTTCCTCAACCACCGGAAAAGGCTCACCGTCTCGTTCACCTGTACCATCTCGGGGATGAGGTCGCCCTCCTGGGTCTTGATGTGCTGGTTGTATTGCCCGAGCATGCTCGCCACATCATAGAATGTCGCGGCATCGCGCTTGATCCCCTTTTTGAACGACTTGCCTTCAGTGGGATAGATCTTGTCAGGCGCGGGATTGGCGGATATGTCGAGGCGCTGGAATGGCCTCCTCACTGTAATTTGCCATTTCCTGGCCTCCACCATCATCCTGGAGATTTGCGGCCCGGCCCAGTCCGGGGCTTGCTGGCCCTGGGGGCACGCCGAGAAAAACTCCACCACCGAAGGACCGTTATAGGCTATGGCCTCCTTCAGTATCTTGATGGCATATTGCGGATTATCGATGCTCAGCTTGGCCGCGTAAACATGCGAAATCGACATGGCCTGGGCCGTTATGCGCCGGTGAAGCGTTGTCTTTCCCACATGCCTCACTCCGATGGGCGAGGTGGACCGCTCGGCGCCGAACCTTGTCGCCCCGGATTTCTGTGCGCCTGTGTTCATGTATCCTTCGTTATTCAAAATCACCCAGGTGACGTCGAAGTCCTCGCCCAGCGCATAGTTGAACGGGCCGTTTCCGATGTCGTAGATGGCCCCGTCGCCCGCGAAGACGATGATCTTGGCGAACACGTCCTTGAACCCGTTGATATATGCCTGATCCAGGCTGAACTTGGCTCCAAGCGCCGCAGCCGAAGCCGTGCCGAACCCGTAATGCCCAGATTGGTAGATGCGTGAATTGAAGGGACTGGTCAGCTCGGATACCTGATCGCAGCCCGTCGAATTGATGCAGTAGATGTTGAAGCCGTGATCGAGCATGTGCTCGATTGCGTGCCGGTGTTTTTCCGAAAGGACCTTTATACCCTGGTAGAACGTGGCTATCCCCTGCGGATGGTTGCGTAGAGATTCCGCCGCAAAGAAGGTCAGCAGGCTGATGGTGCCCTCGCTGCAGCCTGGACAAAGGGTATGCCTGCCCGGATAGATCTTCGAGAAAACAAACAGCACCTGCTGCATAATGGGTAACCGGTCAACGAAACGGGCCGCCTCGTAAGTCTTATCGTAATCTTTGTATTGTTCCGGCAGAAAATCGGCATCCCTGACGGCCGTTTTTGCCACCATCTTCAGCGCGTCCGTCGGACAGACCTGCTCGCATATGCCGCATCCCTTGCATGATTGGGCAATCACGTTGATGTTGAGCGAGAACCTGTCCCAGGGCACCCCCTTGGGGGCTTTGGCGAGCGACTTGAAGTATCGCGCGCCTTCCTGCGGTATGGGCCTGTCGGTAATTGTGGAATAAAGCGCCGAATCGGGACAGGTGGCTGTGCAAAGTCCGCACATGGTGCATTTGGATGCCTCGTACACCGGAAGCTGCGTCCCAACGTAGCTCATGTCCCGATACTTGCTGGTGCCGCCGGGCACCACCGGTAGGAAACGGTCCCAGGGCACCTTCCTGCCTTCCGAAATCGGTTGCACCATCTCGCGATGGAAAAGCTCCTCATAATCACCCCAGAGATTGGGCGGCTTGATAGTTCCCAGTTCATCCTTTTCGGTCAATTCAGTATGGAGGCCCGCAGAACCGGGACCCTGGCCAAAATCTTCCGGAAGCGGCGTAAGGAAAGGCTCGGGGGCGCACACAACCATATCCGGGGCCGCATCCGGTCCAGTGCCGCCGGGGGCGGCCGATGGCGGCGGTGAATCAAGCGAGGCCCCGTATCGCAGCAGCGCGAGGTTGGACTCAACGATCTCATCGCCTTTCTTATTGCCAAGCTTTCCTCGGAAAATGTTGCCGACGCGCTCCTCAAACT
>DASPQK010000068.1:0-7024 GCA_035624985.1 Syntrophobacteraceae bacterium
GCTTACGGAAGCATGATTGCCGCAAAGGGGACGCTCGTGCTGATGGAGCGTTGGAAGCAATTGACTCTGAACGCCAAATTCCCCTGCCTGATCATTGACTAAATTGCTTCCTGATTGCCAGTTTGTTTAGCTTTCCTACACTGGTCCTGGGAATCTTATCGACGAAGATCACCTTGTCGGGGATGCCCCACTTGGAGATGAAACCACGGCCTACGAATTCCTTGAAGAAGTCTTTAATATCTTCCTCTAAGACCTTTCCGATGAAATCCTCTTTTAGAGTTACCAAAGCCAGCGGCCTCTCTCCCCACTTTTCGTCGGGGACCCCAATCACTGCTGCTTCGCTCACGGCTTGATGCTGAGTGAGGATATCCTCGATCTGTAGAGATGAAATCCATTCGCCCCCCGTTTTGATGACGTCCTTGATTCGGTCGGTTACCTGCAAGTAGCCTTCTTTATCGATAAAACCGATATCGGCTGTGTGCAGATACCCGTCACGCCAGAGTTCTTCGGAACGTTCGGTCTCCCGGAAATAACCCTGTGTAAGCCAAGGGGACCTAGCTACGACTTCGCCGACACTCACGCCGTCGTAAGGTTGTTCACGTCCAACGGAGTCTATCGCCCTCAAGTCCACCAGAGGAACTGGGAGTCCGGTACGGCATCGGATCTCCACCTGCTGCTCCAGGCTCAAATCGGACATATGCGGCTTGAAGTTCGCAATTGTCAGAATTGGACAGGTTTCGGACATGCCATACCCACTGAACACGTTTATCCCTCTGTCCAGAGCCGTCCGGCACAGCCCTTTGGAAAGGGCCGACCCTCCGATGATTACTTTCCAAGCGGACAAGTCAACCTTCGCCGAGAGCGGGCTGCTAAGGAGCATGTGCAAGATAGTCGGCACACAGTGGGAAAAAGTGACCTTTTCCGTTTTTATGAGATTGAGAATACTATCAGGAACATACCGACCGGGATAAACCTGCTTGACGCCAAGGAGCGAGGCTACATACGGAATGCCCCACGCGTGGACATGAAACATGGGTGTGAGCGGCATGTAAACGTCACGCGAATTAAAGCCTCCCTGTGTGGAGTGTCCCGCAAGGCTCCCCATGGTGCTGAGAGTGTGGAGGACCAACTGCCGGTGGCTGAAGTAAACTCCCTTTGGTAAGCCCGTGGTTCCCGTGGTATAGAAAGTGGTGGCTTTGGCGTTCTCATCAAAATCCGGGAAGTCGTAATCGGTTTGGTTTTTTCTCAAAAGGGCTTCGTATTCTCCAGCGATTTCAAGGCCAACGTCGGGCACTGTTTCCGTATCCGTAAGGACAATTATCTTCCTGACTGTCTTCAGTTTGTCACGGATCTGCTCTAGAAGGGGTATAAAATCCGTATTAACGAGAATCACATCGTCTTCGGCGTGATCGATGGTGTAGAGAATCTGCTCGGGAGAAAGGCGGATATTGACTGTGTGGAGGACTGCGCCCATCATTGGGATCGCGAAATAGCACTCCAGATACCTGTGACTGTCCCAATCCATCACGCCTATTGTGTCTCCCGGAGCAACTCCAAGGGACTTCAGCGTGTTCGCAAGCCTCCCGACACGTTCTGCAAAAGTATCGTAGTCGTATCTTTTTAGCTCGCGATAGACGATCTCCTGTTTCGGTGCATGTATCAATGGAGTACGCAAAAGGTGTTTTATCAATAGCGGATAGCTGTAAGCGGAAGGAGTTCTATCGATGAGTTTAACCGGGGCCATATTTGCTCTCCTTTTTAAATGCAGTATTTGGCGGAACTGTGTTCCGCCCATTTGAAATCAAATCTTTCGTGGCAATCGTGACCGCACCTGGGGCTGTTGCATCGAGCAGGAAACCCTGGAGGCAAATTTCTCACGGCGAATATCACCTCGACGGTTTCAGGCTTTTAGGCGTTCCAGGCCGCCTACCATCTTTTCATCATGCTCAGAAACCCTTCGGCAAGCGCGTCGATAGTCTGTTCCTCGGGCCTGAGCAGTCCTTGTACAGCAATTCCCTGGATGGAGCCGACAAAGGCGATCGACGCCGCCCGTGGATCGGTGACGCTCTCATGGTCCTGAAGTTTCCGCGCAAAAGGCTCTACGAAAATCTCATAAGTCTGCTTCAGTCTGACCTCTATCGCGTGGTTGCTGCCGGCGAACTCGGTAGCCAGAGCATCAAGACAGATGGTCGCTTCCGGATTGCGCTTAAAATGGTCGCACATCGATCGCACTACCTCGTCGACCAGGGCCTGAGAGCCACTCTGAGCGTTAACCATAATCTCCGAATAGCGATGCATTCCACGCTCCAGCCAATCGACAACTGCATTCAGGATGGCCTCTTTACTGGAGAAATGGTGAAAGATCGCTCCCGTGGTCAAGCCAATGGCCTGGGCCAGGTCCGTTACAGTTGTCTTGTGGTATCCGTACCTGGCAAAGAGCCTCACAGCCTCCCTGACGATATTCATGTGCGTCTCTTTTGCCTGTTTTTCTTTTTTTTTACTTTCTGGTCGCGACATGGCCAATTAGATAGTAGGTATTATGTATAATGTCAAGAAAAAATTGCACTATCCCAAAAAAAATTTCCTCAATGACCTCTGTGAAACCGCAAGCCCCGGCAAACGACATCCCCAAAAGCGACTTTGCTGCCCGGAAGGAATGGGAAAAACTACATAATGTCCTTGCGGCAATCGACCAGGATTGTCCAGGCGAATATGAATCTGTGTGAAAACGATTGCTTGGGGTTTTTAGAGGGAAGAAGCGCTATGCCCATCGCCTCGCTCGTAGCAGCTTTGCCGACGCTTCAGTTCATGCCTACCACTTCTTCATCATGCTCAGGAAGCCCTCGGCAAGCGCGTCGATAGACTGTTCCCCATACCTGAGCAGTCCTTGTACAGCAATTCCCTGGACGGAGCCGACAAAGGCGATCGACGCCGCCCGTGGATCGGTGACGCTTTCATGGTCCTGGAGTTTGAGCGCAAAAGGTTCAACGAAAACCTCATAAATCTGCTTCAGCCTCATTTCTATGGGGTGGTTGCTGCCGCCGAATTCCGTGGCCAAAGCAGCAAGGCAGATGGTAGCTTCAGGATTGCGTTTGAAGTGGTCGCACATTAGTCGCACAACTTCCTCGACCAGGGTCTGAGAACCACGCTGAGTGTTGACCATAATCTCCGAATAGCGATGCATTCCACGCTCCAGCCAATCGACAACTGCATTCAGGATGGCCTCTTTAGTGGAGAAATGGTGAAAGATCGCTCCCGTGGTCAAGCCAATGGCCTGGGCCAGGTCTGTTATCGTTGTTTTGTGGTATCCATGCCGGGCAAAGAGCCGAACAGCCGCGTGGACGATTTTGATGTGCGTCTCTTTTGCCTGAACTTCTCTTTTATTGCTTTTTTCTTTCAACATTGTCCCATGGCATAGTGCAACTGTAATCATCCGGTACAGCGAAACATAGTGCATACTATGTAATATTGCAAGTGAAAATTATCGTGAAAACAATAAGTCGCACCCCTTCCGGGACACTTTTTATCGAACTTGAGGACGAAATAATGGGACCTTTGTGCCCCTTAATCCTTTGAAATCATATGATTATCCGATCGAACGTGCAACTAAAACGCCAAGGAGACTGATTTTCCCAGTTTGAGGACGCCCCTGATCCCAGGTGTTTATAGTCAGCTTTCCGCCCGTCCCAGTTGATGAGTACAGGCGAAAATGATTCGCCAGTAATGGATGAGAAGAAAAAGTCGCGGGTCAGGGCAAAAATCATGGCCTCATAGAACTGGAAGGTTATGGCTTGCGGGAATTTGTGAACAAATGATCCGAAAAACGTGAGTGCTCATCTCAAATTGTTGTGGTCATTTGTCTGTTAACCGCAAGTCCGGAGCCAAGACCTTCAGCCTTGATCCCTTCGGCGCCTGAGATCTCCAATTCCACCTCAACACTGGCTCTTTCGGCAGTCCCACTGTTACTTTGAGATAGATCAGTTCGATCCCCTAAGGAAAAAAAAGACAAGTTGGCGGGTCGCCTTTCATTGGGACCAGCTTGTCAGAGGCTTACATCAGATGCTTCGGGAACTATTTCCTCTCCAACGTCAGCGCAAAACCCATCCCGCCGCCAATACACAGGGTGGCCAGGCCTTTTTGCAGATTTCTGCGGTTCATTTCCATTGCTAGGCCGTAGGTGATTCGAGCCCCGGTACACCCGATGGGGTGTCCGATGGAAATCCCGCCGCCATTGACGTTGACCCTGTTCCAGTCCATCTTCAATTCCCGCATGGAGGCCAGCGCCTGAGATGCAAACGCCTCATTGAGTTCTACAAGCTCCACCCAGTCCATGGTCCACCCGGCTTTCTTCAACGCCAAGCGTGTAGCGGGAATCACTCCGCACCCCATGTAGGCCGGATCAATGGCGCCCGCTGCATACGATTTAATATAGGCCAGGGGCTTAAGGCCCAGTTCCCTGGCTTTTTCGGCTGACATCGCCAGGACCGCTGCCGCCGCATCATTTATGCCCGACGCGTTACCTGCGGTGACGGTGCCCTCTTTTTTGAAAAACGGCTTCAATTTGGCCATTTTCTCCAAAGTTGTGTCCATCGGCCGTTCATCGACTTCGAACACGATCGGATCGCCTTTAGACTGGGGCACAATGACGGGGACAATTTCGTCCCTGAGTTTGCCGGAAGCAATTGCAGCCCTGGCGCGCTGATGGCTTTCAAAACCCAACTTGTCCTGATCTTCACGGCTGATCCCGTATTTTTCGGCGATGTTTTCAGCCGTCACGCCCATGTGATAGCCGTAGTAGAGTTCCCACAAACCGTCATGGACCATCAGATCTGTAGCTTCCACATTGAACATGCGGGCACCGTTCCGCAGGCTCGGCACAGCGTAGGGAATCCGGCTCATGTTCTCCATGCCACCGGCCACAATAACGTCGGCATCACCCACAGCGATTGCCTGGGCGGCCAGCGCAATCGCCTTCATTCCGGAGGCGCAAACTTTGTTAACCGTGAAAGCCGGGGTCTCTTTCGGCATGCCCGCATAGACGGCAGCCTGGCGGGCAGGGTTCTGTCCCTGCCCGGCCTGGACCACATTGCCCATTATGACCTCATCGATCTCGATCTCGCGATCTGAGTCGTTCCACTGGCGGTATTTCTGTTCCAACTCGATCAAACCGGCCCCCTTCAGCTTATCCGGGCAAAAGGAGATCATATCTTCTGTCGCCACGGGTCTTAGACCGGCACGTTTCAGACTTTCTCGAATGCAGATCGCTCCAAGCTGGGCCGCGGGGACATCTTTGAGCGATCCCATGAAAGTCCCCACAGCCGTCCTTGCTCCACTTACGATGACTACTTCTCTCATCTCTTCTCCTTTGCTAGCGGCAACAGCGCGAACATGAACGTTTCGCCCATCGTATTCATTTACCCGCCTTGAGGATATTGCGCGCAACGACCAGGTGCATAATTTCATTGGTGCCTTCGTATATCTGGGTGATTTTGGCGTCCCGCATATGCCTTTCCATCGGGTATTCCTTGCAGTAGCCATATCCGCCGAGAATCTGCACTCCTTCTACGGCGGCCCACATCGCCGTATCCGAGGCCATCATCTTGGCCATTGCCGACTCTTTTTCATAAGGCTTATGATTGGATTCGAGCCATGCGGCGCGCAGGATCATCAGTTCCGAAGCATCCAGTTTAGTAGCCATATCAGCGAGCTTCCACTGAATGGCCTGAAAATTGGCTATAGGCTGGTTGAACTGCTCGCGTGTCTTTGCATATTCGATTGCTTCTTCCAGAGTGGCCCTGCCGATGCCAAGGGCCTGGGCGGCGATTCCGATGCGTCCACCATCCAGGGTGGTGAGCATCTGCTTAAACCCTTCGCCCTGTTTGCCCAGCAGGTTTTCTGCAGGGATTCGGGCATCCTCGAAGACCAGTTCCGCAGTTCCGGAAGCGTTTATCCCAAGCTTTTCCTCGACTCTTCCAACGCTAAAGCCTGGTGTATTTTCAAAATCGACGATGAAGGAACTTATTCCCCTGTACCCGGCGGACTTGTCGGTAACCGCCGCCAAAACGCAGTATTTTGCAACGTTGCCGTTGGTGATGAATCGCTTGGTCCCGTTTATCACCCATTCATCACCCTTCAGAACGGCCGTGGTCAACATTCTAGCCGGGTCGGAGCCAGCCCCCGCTTCAGTGAGCCCATAGCAGCCTATAGCCTCTCCGCTTGCAACCGGCCGCAGATAGTTCTGTTTCTGCTCCTCGGTGCCGTAAGCATATACCGGAAAATCGTAGAGACTGTTGTTAACGCTCATAATGACCCCGCACGAGGCACATGCCTTGGATATTTCGACCAACGCCAGGGCATAACAGACATAATCCATTGCTGCCCCGCCGTATTGTTCCGGAATCGCCACTCCCATCAGACCCAATTCACCTATCTTGGCGCACAGCTCGGCGGGATGGGCGTGAGTGCGGTCAAGTTCCGCGGCAACGGGCTTAATTTCACGTTCCGCAAACTTCCGGGTCATTTCCTGAATCATCTTTTGTTCTTCGGTCAATTCGAAATTCATTTGTATTACCTCCGCACTACTGTCCGGTTAATTGTTGAATAAAGTCAACTGATTGCTGGCCGCAGACGAGTCTGGAAATTGCTTGAGAGCATCTGCAACTACGAACGAGAGGCAGGGATCGATCGTCGTGGAGTCGAAGGCATACAGCGGTTGCTTCAACTCAACAGCGACTGGCTCATCCCGGCAAAGCTCTTGAGCGATGCGAATCAAAACGCGGCCGAAGTCCTCGAAAATCCGGCAATCACGACGCTCGTTAGCATCGGCCAGTGTCGTTCGGGAAACCGCCCCACGAAATCCAATGTGGTACAGTTTGTTCTGGTAAGAATTCAGGCATGTTTCAATATCCCGAAGACTTTCGGCCCCGAGATCCGGCATAGGCCAAACAAAGGAACTGATCGAACGTGGTAAAGGTTTTGACCCTATGCTCTCCCCGATATCGGCGAACACAAAGATTGAAATCGT
>DASPQK010000069.1:0-2296 GCA_035624985.1 Syntrophobacteraceae bacterium
CGTTACAATTCTCGGACGTGTCGGGTATGACCGGGGCGCCCTGATCGTGATGCTCACGGAGATGAAAAAGCAGCTCAAGCCGGGAGGACTGGATTTTGCGAAGACCCACCCCGACCCCAAAGACCGCATAGAAGACATAAGACCTCTTGTGGGCAGCACGCCGGCAGCGCCCGTTCCTGTTGAACGGCAGAAAAGATTCGAATCCGTGGCTCTTCGACTTAATTGAGAGGATTAACAGAGGAAGAGGAAGAGGTAAAAGACGGAAGGCAAGAGACAAATTTAATTGTTTTTAATCCTGTTAATCCTGTTGACCGTGTCTAAAGAAGTTTTCGCGGATGAGAAGAAAACTTGTCGAAGGCATCCTGATAGGGACCGCAGCAGCTTTCGCCGCTCTTATCCTTTGGCGCATGGGCGCGCTGGACAGGTTGGAGTGGGGAACCTGGAGCTGGCGGGAACAGTATTTTGCCGGCCCGGGCCCGGCAACCGGATCGATAAAGCTGGTCCTGCTTGACCAGCAGAGCCTTAATTGGGGCCAAAAGAAAAATCACCTCTCCTGGCCCTGGCCTCGTGAAGTCTATGCCCCGATTATCGACTTCTGCACACGCCACGGCGCGACGG
This sequence comes from Syntrophobacteraceae bacterium, assembly GCA_035624985.1. GTDB lineage: Bacteria > Desulfobacterota > Syntrophobacteria > Syntrophobacterales > Syntrophobacteraceae > SbD1. Next base: position 619 of record DASPQK010000069.1, read on the forward strand.
CGGTAGTCTTCGATGTCATCTACTCCGAACCGTCCACTTATGGGGTGGCCGACGACCGGATGCTTGCAGACGCCATCAGCCGGGCGCCCTCTTTTGTCGGGTCGCTGTGCCTGCACTCGGAGGCGACCTTTTCCACCGCATGGCCGTCATATCTCCCTGACCGGCCCCTGCTCGATTTGGCAAATATCGGGCCACTGATCACAGGCCGATCTGAGGACGAGTTCGCCGCGCGTTCGGCGACCTTTCCGATCGAAGAAATTGCATCCAGCGCATCTGTGCTGGCGAACGTCATTGAGGACCCCGATGCGGACGGGGTTTTTCGCCGGGTGAATCTGTTCCGGGTATTCGACGGCAGAATAGTCCCCTCGTTGGGGTTCGGCGCTTTTGGAGTGCATTGCGCCAACCGCTCCAGGGAGTCCGGCTCAAAACCCCGTTCACAGCCGTGCTCCGGGAGGTTCGAATCCGAACGGTTCGAAGTTTGCGGCAGAAGTATACCTGTTGACCACGAAGGCAAACTCATTTTACGCTTTCGCGGCCCCTCGGGCGTGTTCAAATCGTACAGCGCCGCCTCGGTCATCCAGTCGGAGATAAATGTAAAGGCAGGCGGCAAGGATACTCTTGACGGCGCTTCATTCAAAGACGCCTATGTATTTTTTGGTTTCAGCGCTCCCGGCATTGCCGACATCAGGTCCACGCCGCTAAGCAACCGCTCCCCCGGCGTTGAGATTCACGCCACCTTGCTCGATAATCTTCTCGCCGGCGATTTCCTGCGTGACACACCACTCGGCACGGTGGTCCTTTCAACATTTCTGCTTGCCCTCCTGGCGGCCGTTTGCGTGGCGTCACTGGCGCGGCGCACATGGCACAGCGTCCTCGGAATCGCCCTGTTTACCCCATTGCCTCCGCTTGTCGGTTTTGCGGCTTACCCCCTTGGGCTGTGGTGGCCGGTTGTCGCCCAGGAAATCGCAGTCACGGCGGCCCTCATCGGGGCTATTGTACTCAATTATGCCACCGAGGGCCGAAAGAGGGCGTTCATCAAAAAAGCTTTTAGGCACTATCTTAGCCACGAGGTAATCGAGAGAATCCTGGTGGACCCTTCTCAACTCAAGCTGGGTGGGGAGCGAAAAGAACTCTCGATTTTTTTCTCCGACATCGAAGGTTTTTCCTCTATTTCAGAGAAGCTCGACCCGGAAAGCCTCACCAGTTTTCTGAATCTCGTTTTGTCCGATATGACCGATATAATCCTGGATGAAGGCGGCACTCTCGACAAGTATGAAGGAGACGCGATCATCGCGTTCTGGAATGCTCCCCTGGATCAGCCGGACCACGCCGAGCGGGCCTGCCGTGCGGCGCTAAGGTGCCAACTGAAAATCAGGGAGCGGCAGGAAGACTACGGCAGGATGGCCGGCAGGCCCTTCCTAATGCGGATCGGTATAAACACCGGGCCGGTCGTAGTTGGAAACATGGGGTCGGTCAGGCGTTTCGATTACACGGTCCTTGGAGACGCCGCCAATCTTGCCTCGCGACTTGAAGGCACAAACAAGTTCTTTGGGACCGCAATAATCGTATCCGGCCAGACCTGGCAAAAGACTTCCGGCAAATTCGGCGGCAGGCTGCTGGGTTCTATCCGGGTGTTGGGACGAACCACGCCCGTAGAGGTGTTCGAACTTAGGGGGCC
>DASPQK010000070.1:0-9688 GCA_035624985.1 Syntrophobacteraceae bacterium
TCGGTGGTTAGCTCCGCCCGCGAAAAGAGCCGTCTTTGGCGATAGATCCGAAAAAGTTCGTGCTCGCTGTGAACGAACTCGGTCTCCTGCCTGCATTCCGCCTGGCTTCTATAAAAAGCCGGCATCTGTCTTTGGGCAAGATAGCGGGCCGCAGCGGCATTTGCCTCGATCATCCATTCGGAGACCATGATCTGGCTGGCGCTTTCCTTGTCATAGCGAGTGATCTGAATCATCCCGTCGGTGTTCACGTGAACCTGGATTTCAGGAAGCGGGATAATGACGGCTCCTAGATCGAGCCGCTTTTGCCGCAGCTTTAGGGCAAGATCATAGAGTGTTCCAAATCTGCTGTCTTCACGGACCGTTTCGTTCACATCGCGGTATGTGAGCTGTTTTCGAATCCTCAGCACGCTATGACAAATCCTGGTTTTGGAAATATTTGCCTCGGAGTCGAGCGTAATGAGAAAACTGAGCGCCAGGCGATCCTTGTCGGCCTTGAGACTCAATATCCCCTCCGAGAGGGCAGGGGGCAGCATCGACAGACGTTCATCCGGCAGGTAGATCGAACTTGCCCTTGCCTCGGCTTCGCGATCCAGGGGGGTCCCCATCTCTATGAGTTCGGCAACATCGGCTATGTGAACGCCGACCTCGAAAAATCCATCTCCCAGATCGCGCATACTGAGCGCATCGTCATAGTCGCGGGTCAGGGGGCTGTCAACTGTAAAGACATCCAGGTCCGTAAGGTCCTCTCTTTCACTTTTGGCTGCCGCCCTGAAATCGCTGGAAAGGCCCTCTGCCGAAACGGCGGAAGTCTCTTTTATTATCTGCTCGGCCTGTTGCACGGCATCAGGCGGGAATTCGGCGGAAAGACCGTGCTCGTGCAGCATAAGATTTTCGTTTTCGCGCCATACGCCCAGCCGCACAAGAAGGCGGAAAGCCGAGTGCGGAGTCGAAGGAATGCCGGCGAGCTTGAGCACTTCTTTGACAAAAGTGCTTTCCTTTGCTTCTAAACCGAAAATGGCAAAGTTCTTGAGAGCCTCTATCAGTTCTTCACGGAATTCGAGCGGTGGAGCAAGCTGCCTGCGGGTGTGCACAAATGCGGCCCACCTGGCCCCTTCGGCAACTCTTCGCTCTCTTTCCGCTTCCTTTTGCAACTCGATGCGGCGTGCCTCGACGCCTTCGGTCGAGCGTGGGTAGAACCTTGAGTCCCTGGCCTGGAAATAGAGCCTGTCTGAAAGCAGCAGCCTCTTGACGGCGGCCGTTCTGTCATCGGAAACAGGAGTGCTGAAAATGAACTCGGCGATTTCTTCAGGACTGTACCCGGCCTCTTCGGATTGGAGCAGCGACCAGACCTCCTCCAGATCGACCCGGCTCATGATGTCCTTCCTGTTTGCGGAGATGGATCGCAATCTTTCCAGCAGGTCGTCCCGGCTTTCCTTCAAGTCAAGCAAAGTCTTTCCGATGTAAACGATCCTGGAGACCGTAAGGCCCACTTCGCGGTTGGTCTCGGAGAGTGCGCTGAACCTGCCGTCCTTTACACTGAGGATAACCCCGCAAAGAATTTCCTTTGATTCATAGAATTCGAACACGGCGCCCAGCGCTATCTCGATGCCCTCATTGCGGCTCATGAAAAAATCTCCGTCTCAAACTCTGTCGCAACCCCACAGACCGCAGAGATCCGGCTCACTCGGCGCTGATTTTTGTTGTTTGTTCATGGTTCACCTCTGCGTTCTTTTGATGCCCGGCCCACAACCCGTCTCTGCGGTGAATTTTTCGGTGAATTTTTCAAAATTTCCTCCTTTAGCGAGTGGAGCGTCTGGAGGGCTGAAAGGGGGGTCATGCTATCGGGATCGAGTTCCAGTATCCTGCTCTGTACCCAATCCGGAGCCTTTTGAAAAAGCGAAAGCTGAACACCGGGCTCAAGTTCCTTCTTGGGTGGACTGTAGCTTTTCGCTTTTAAGTTCGGTCCGCCGGCTGCCGGAGCGCCTCCTTCGAGCTGAGCCAGGATTTGCCCTGCGCGTTGCGTGATCTCCACGGGCAGGCCGGCAAGCCTGGCGACCTGGATGCCATAGCTTCTGCTCGAACTGCCGGGAACGAATTTATGGAAAAAAAGTATCTCCTGACGCCATTCCCTGATAGCCACATTAAAATTCTTTACCCTGGGCCGCTGCCGGGCAAGTTCAGTGAGCTCGTGATAGTGAGTGGCAAAAAGGGTTTTGACTCCTTTGCCGTCAAAATCGTGCAGGAATTCTGCAACGGCCCAGGCTATGCTCATGCCGTCAAAGGTGCTGGTGCCTCTTCCGATTTCATCCAGTATGATAAGGCTCTGAGGCGTCGCCTGGTGCAAAATATTTGCGGTCTCCTGCATTTCGACCATGAACGTAGAGCGGCCGCGCGCAAGATCGTCGGATGCCCCGACCCTTGTGAAAATGCGGTCAACAATGCCCATGCGGGCTTCCGAGGCCGGAACGAAGGAACCGATCTGGGCGAGCAAAACGATCAGGGCGGCCTGCCTGAGAATAGTGGATTTTCCGGCCATGTTCGGGCCGGTTACGATTAGCACCTGTTGGGCTTCCCGGTCAAGGTCAAGGTCGTTGGGAACAAAGCTTCCCTGGGGAAGAAAGCGCTCTATGACGGGATGCCTCCCGTCCCTGATATGGATCGAATCCCCCGTGTCAACTTCGGGTTTGCAGTAGTCGCATTTTGCGGCAAGCTCTGCAAGTGAGGCAAGGCAGTCGAGGTCGGCTATTATGTCGGCCATATTCTGTATGCGTTCGCTCTGGCTGCTTACCCAGCGGCGCAGCTCGACGAAAAGCCGCTCTTCGAGTTCCAGCCGTTTTTCATCGGCCTCCAGGACCTGCACCTCAAATTCCTTGAGCTCCTCGGTAATGAAACGTTCGGCGTTCACCAGGGTCTGCTTGCGATGATAATGCAACGGCGCCGATGAAAGATTGGACCGGGAGATCTCTATGTAATAGCCAAAGACCTTGTTATAGCGGACCTTAAGTGAGGAAATGCCTGTCTCGCGCCGCTGAAGGGCCTCATATTCGGCCATCCACCCTTTGGCGTCCCGGCTAAGCCGCACAAGACGGCCCAATTCGGGATCAAAACCGGCATTTATTGCGCCCCCGTTGGAAAGGGTCGCCGGAGGCGGATCGCACAGAGCAGCCTGGAGATGGGCGGCAAGGTCTTCGAGGCTGTCCCACCTGGAAGCAATGCCGGCAAGAAATGCGCTTTGAGCGGCCAAAATTGTTTTTGCTAAACTCGGCAGCGCCTGCAAGCTTTTCTTCAGACCAATCAGGTCTCGAGGAGTGGAAACGCCGGTGCTGTTTCTTGCATTGAGCCTTTCTATATCGTTTATTCCTTCCAGCAATTCCAGCAGGGTTTCTCTCAGGCCGCTTTGAGCCGCCAACTCGGCGGTCGCATCCTGCCTGTCATTTATCTGCCTAAGATCGAGAAGCGGATAGCGCAGCCACTGCTGGAGCCTGCGGCCTCCCATCGCAGTTCGAGTCCGGTCGACCACATCGATCAGAGAGCCCTTTCTCCCCTGAAAGCCGGGGGAATAAAATATTTCCAGGTTTTTCACGGTCGCCTCGTCCAGGACCATGAACTCCGAGCGGCTATAAGGTCTGATCGTCTTAATGTGTTCGCAGGAGCCGAAGAGGTTTTCGTGAACGTACGCCAGGACCGCTCCTGCGGCCTGGATTGCCGAATCCATTCCACCGATCCCGAAACCATCGAGCGAGTGCACCTGGAAATGGGAGGTTAGCCGCTCTTGCGCTCGCCTTTTGTCGAAATGGACCTCCTCTACATGCGTGAAGGCAACATCAAGCCGGGATTGCGCCGATTTTACCCACTCGGATGCAAACTCTTCCGGCAGCAGGATCTCTTTGGGGTTGATTTTAATCAGCTCTTCAATCAGATTCTCCGGTGAATCCAGCTCGGTTATTCTGAATTCGGCGGTCGAAATGTCCAAAAAGGCAAGCCCGATAGGTTTTGCGCGGCCGGGGTCCCAGACGGCGGCCAGGTAGTTTGGCTGGTTGGAGGTTAGGTTCTGAGTGTCGACGATAAGCCCCGGGGTAAGCACCCTGGTGACTTCGCGGCGGACGAGGCCTTTCTTTTGCTTAGGATCTTCGACCTGGTCGCAAATGGCGATTTTGTAGCCGGCCGAAACCAGTCTGGCTATATAGCTTTCCGCCGCGTGATAGGGAACCCCGCACATGGGGACCGGATTTTCAGCCTGCCTGTCCCTGGATGTCAGTGCAATGTCGAGCACCTTGGAAGCGGTCAGCGCATCTTCCATGAACATCTCGTAGAAGTCCCCCATGCGATAGAGAAGCAGCGACTCCGGGTATCTCGATTTTATCTCGAGGTACTGCTGCATCATGGGGGTAAGATCGTTCATCTGAAGCTTTCCAGGGCGGATGAGTCGACAGCGGGCAGTCCCCCGCAACGCGGGACCGCTCGAACTTCCGTCCGATTGTCCTGAAAGAAATACCGGCTCGGTCCAAGCCGGGTTATAATATATTATGTTTGCTTTTGTTAATTAATTGGAGGTTCAATATCAAGACATAAAAAAATTTGGGTATCGAGAAATTAAGGAAATCAGGGATTCGAAAATTCCTCAATCCCTAAATTGCTGAATTGCTAAATTTGCCTTTAACTTGGAGTTTGCCAGTTGGAGCAGGACCTTATCCGTCTCCGAGGCGTTCGCCAGCATAATCTGAAAAATATTGACCTGGATATTCCATTAAACAGGCTGATCGCGCTCACAGGCGTCAGCGGTTCGGGCAAATCCAGCCTTGCCCTTCACACGCTCTACGCCGAAGGGCAGCGAAGGTACATCGAGACTTTCTCGCCTTATGCCCGCCAGTTCCTGGAACGCATGGACCCGCCCGAGGCCGACCTCATCGAAGGCATCCCTCCCAGCATCGCGATAGAATCGGGTACCGCCGTTCGAAGCTCCCGTTCCACGGTAGGGACAATAACCGAAATAAACGACTACCTCAAGCTGCTCTTTGCAAGGTACAGCACCCCGCACTGTCCATTGTGCGGCAATCCGGTAACCAGAGACACGCCCGAAACGATTTACGCAAAGCTCGGAGAGCTTGCCGCCGAAGACAGGGTGCTCGTATGCTTCCCGTTCAGGGGGGACCTGAAGGGTCAGTGGAAGACCCAGCTTGTCTCCCAGGGTTTCCTGCGAATTTTTGTCCAAGGAGCTGTTGTTGATCTTGAGGGTCTTGGCACAGATCAACAGGCCCTGCTTGGCGGGACCGATCTGCTGGTTATAGTGGACCGGCTGCTCTGGGGAAAAGCCGCGCGGAACCGGGTATTGGATTCCATCACCACCGCATTCAGGATGGGAGCAGGTCGGTTGGCGGCGGTAGTGATGCCCGACCGCATAAGAAGGTTCAGCTCGGAGCTTTCATGCGCGGACTGCGCTGACCCGGTTCCGATTGCGCCTCCCAACCCGAACCTGTTCTCTTTCAACAGCCCCATCGGCGCCTGCCCCAAGTGCCGTGGTTTTGGCAGGACGATAGGAGTCGACCTCGATCTGGTCATTCCGGACCGTAGCCTCACCTTAAGAAACGGAGCTGTTAAACCATTCGGGACGGACAGGGAAGAGTACTTCGAACTTCTTGATTTCTGCAAGAAGGAAAGAATCCCCCTTGACGTTCCATTCATCGGGCTGGATGAGTCCGAGAGGCAAAAGATCGTCAACGGCACAAAGAGCTACTACGGAATCAAGGGATTCTTTGAGTGGCTTGAAACAAAAACATACAAGATGCACGTGCGGGTTTACCTGTCACGATACAGGGCCTACGTCGTCTGTGATGCCTGTGGAGGATCGCGCTTTCAGCCGTCTACCCTTCTCTACAGGCTGCGCGGATCTCACATAGCGGAGCTTGCCTCATGCAGCATTGAAAAGCTAAGCCGTTTCTTCGGACAGGAATGGCCGGAAATTGCCCGGGACCCGGCGGCATCACTGCTGATGAGCGAGATCCGAAGCAGGCTTCAGTTCCTGATGGCTGTGGGGCTGCACTATCTTACTTTGGACCGGCAGTCGAGGACCCTTTCCGGCGGGGAAGTACAGCGTGTGCATCTAACCCGCGCTCTGGGGTCTGCGCTTGTCAATGTGCTGTACGTGCTGGACGAGCCAAGCGTCGGTCTTCACGCGCGCGACCAGAAAAAGCTGATGGACCAGTTGAACCGGCTCGTGACTATGGGAAACAGCGTTGTGATGGTCGAGCACGACCCTGGAATGATCCGGTTTTGCGACGAAGTGATAGACATGGGGCCGGGCGGAGGGGAGAGGGGAGGCAAAGTAGTTTTCAAGGGGCCGCCGGATGCAATGGGGCAATACATCGAGAGCCTTACCGGCGCCTATCTTTGCGGCCGGAAATCGGTCTTGAGCTGCCTTGCCGCGCGAGGCGACACGGGATCGCGGTCCGGGGCGAGCTTTGCAAGCGCCTGGCCCGGCAATGGCGGCTCGCCGCCTCGCCGCCCGCCTCGCCAGTGGAATAAACTTACTATCACAGGCGCGCGTGAGAACAACCTCAAGGGAATCGACGTGACAATCCCTCTGGGGCTTCTGGTCGGAATAAGCGGTGTTTCAGGTTCGGGCAAAAGCACCCTGGTCGAAAAGACGCTCTACCACGGCTGGCTCAGAAAGAAGGGCAGGCCCGCTGAGGCGCCGGGGTTGCACAATGAAATCACCGGGTGCCAAAGCGTCAGTGAGATCGTGCTCGTTGACCAGCAGCCTGTGGGTCGCACTCCCCGAGCCAACCTGCTTACATACACCCGTGCCCTGGACCCGCTTCGTAAAATGCTTGCGGCCACCCCGGAGGCGATTGCGAAAGGTTTTTCGACCAGGCATTTTTCTTTCAACGTGCCTGGAGGAAGGTGCGAAACATGCGGCGGCGAGGGGTTCGAGCGAGTCGAGATGCAGTTTCTCGCCGACGTCTTCGTGCGCTGTCCTCAGTGCGCGGGCAAAAGATTCAAGCAGGAAGTGCTCGACATCAAACTTAGGGGAATCTCAATAGGCGATATGCTGGAAATGAGCGCGCGGGAAATTCTTGACAGGTTTCCTGAAAACGCGCAGCTCGCCCAGACGCTGGAACCGGTGATAGCTACAGGTCTTGACTACATCCGCCTGGGCCAGCCCCTCAGTACGCTCTCGGGTGGAGAGGCCCAGAGACTTAAGCTCATCCGCCACCTGTCCGATCCTGCTTTAGCGCGCGGGGACTCTCGAGTCCCCGGAGGACGGGCTGCGTTTATGTCCGGCCGCGGCGGCTCGCCGCCTGGCGGCGCAAGGCTCTTTATCCTTGATGAACCAACCACCGGCCTTCACCCGGACGATATTTCAAAATTGATTCGCGTGCTCTACAAACTGGTCGAAAAGGGGAACACGGTCCTGGTGGTCGAACACAATCTGGATCTTCTCGCAGCGTGCGACTGGATCATCGACCTGGGTCCGGAAGGGGGAGAAGCGGGTGGGTGGATTGTTTGCGAAGGCACGCCGGAAACTGTGTCCGAATGTCCCGAGAGCATAACCGGCCGTTACCTCGGGGAGCGCCTCTCGGAGGCCGGGCGGTTTTTCGGAAACGAGGCCGGAGCAGGTCCGGCCGACTATGGATTTTTGCAGGCGGCCCAACCTCAGGCCGGCTTTGATGTTAAGCAGGAGGAGGCAATCGGGAAGCAGGCAGCCGGGAGCGCGAAGCAGGAAGCACCAAGCGCGCGGCGGCCTTTTCTTCCTATTCCTCGCTCGCCGCTTCTCTCTCCTGATATTCTCATTCGCGGAGCACGCGAACACAATCTTGCACTCGATGAAATCCGGCTTCCCCGCCGTAAGATGAGCGTTTTGACGGGCCTCAGCGGCTCCGGTAAATCCACTCTGGCTTTTGACGTCATTTTTGCCGAAGGTCAGCGCAGATACCTGGAATGTCTTTCGTCCTACGTCCGTCAATATTTCAAGATAATGGAGAAACCGGACGTGGACCAGATCCTGGGGCTGCCTCCAACCATCGCAATCGAGCAAAGGACCAGTCAGTTCGGCAGAAGGTCCACGGTCGGCACGATTACCGAAACCTACCACCTGCTGCGGCTGCTGTACGCCAAACTGGGAGAGCAGCGCTGCCCGGGGTGCGGCAGGGCCCTTGAATCCCTGAGCCTCGACGACATTCTGTCGCGAATCAGGCGTGAAGCGGGCCGAGGTCCCGTTAGGCTCCTGGCGCCCCTGGTTCATGGCCGAAAAGGGATATACCGCGACCTTTTCGCCCGCCTCAGCCGTATGGGATTCAAGCAGGCAAGAATCGACGGAGAATTTGTGCCCCTCGATCCGGTTCCTGAAATCGCGCGGCACCGCGAGCACGACATCGAAGTCCTCATGCCGGGACTGGATCGCAGCGCGATAACGGCCGACGATCTGCTGGGATCGGTTCGCCGGGGGCTTGCGATGGGCGGGGGAATAGTCTATCTCCATCTGGGGACCCCGGAGATAAAGGTCTATAGCCAACATCTCTATTGCCCGGCCTGCGACGCCGGGCTGGCCCCTCTTGACCCGAGGCTTTTTTCCTTCAACAGCAGGCAGGGGTATTGCCCGGCCTGCCTCGGAATCGGAACCCGCGACGATCTGCCCTGTCCCGAATGCGCCGGCAGCAGGCTGAACCAGCAAGCGAGATCGGTATATTTCCGGGAATTCAACATCAGCGGGATGAGCGCCCTGAGAGTGTCCGAACTGAACAAAATGTGGAACAAGTTTCGCTTTACCGGCAATGAAGTCCCGATCGCCGGGCCTATTTCCAGGGAGATTCTTGCCAGGCTCTCTTTCCTCCGCAAAGTGGGCCTTGGGTATCTATCGCTGGACAGGTCTGGCGACTCCCTCTCTGGGGGTGAAACGCAAAGGATCAGGCTTGCCGCTCAGCTTGGCTCCAATCTTCGCGGCGTCTGCTACATTCTCGATGAGCCCACCATCGGTCTGCATCCCGCCGATAACCTGAAACTGCTTGAAAGCCTTCAGCAATTGCGGGACAAGGGCAACTCGGTCGTTGTCGTCGAGCACGATCCTGAAACCATGAAGACAGCCGACGTAGTCGTTGAGTTGGGGCCCGGGGCAGGGGCTAGCGGCGGGAAACTGGTCGCGGCTGGCAGTTTCAATAAACTCGCCAAAAACCCCGAGACCCTTACGGGCCGGTGGTTCGGAAAACCCCTTGAGCAGATGATCCGGTCGATTCCGGCAAGGAAGAAGGCAGGAGAATTAGGCTGGCTTGAGTTTAAAGATGCAAGGGCAAGAAACCTCAAAGGAATAGACGTCAGGATTCCGCTTGGGCTTCTGGTTGCAGTCACCGGCGTCTCGGGGGCCGGCAAGAGCACCCTGGTAAACGAAGTAGTCTGCCGGGGGCTTCGCAACGGCGCCTTGCCGCCGTACAGGGTTCTGGAGGTTGACCACAATCCGATCGGGCGCACGCCGCGCTCCATTCCCGCGACATATATCGGCGTCTGGGACGAAATACGGAAATTCTTTGCCTTGCTGCCCGAATCTAGAGCGCGCGGGTTCGGGCCGGGAAGATTCTCATTCAACGTAAAGGGCGGCCGTTGCGAGGCATGCAGGGGCCAGGGGCAGAGCAAAGTGGAAATGAATTTTCTGCCCGACGTCTTCGTGCCCTGCGAATCCTGTGCGGGGAAGCGGTTC
>DASPQK010000071.1:0-13229 GCA_035624985.1 Syntrophobacteraceae bacterium
GGGCCGTAAGATCGTGTCAACTTTCTTTTGAGGCTTGCTATAACCTGAGTTGAGGAAGGCCGCCTGTAATGAAACGCGCATTGCATCACAGGGGTTTCGCAGCACTCCGGGCCATCTCCTGTCGAATCCCACGAAACGCGGGACAGGGTCCAGGGTATTCGAACCCCGCGGACCACAGGGCCGTGAGACGGGTGACTGGATTCCGGCTTAAAAGCACTCAAACACGGAATGACGAAGTAAGGCTCATCACTGTGACCGCACGTCTTAAGTTAACGGCATTGGGCGAGGCCGCCCCGAGCGGCTTGAAGTTGATTTTAGCGTCAGGCTTCCCTGCACACGGAAATTCGGCCGGGATGGCGCACCGGCTACAATGCCTTGCTGTCTTCGCGCTCTTTGCGCCCTGTGGTTGAACAAAAACGGCGGGCGGTAGGAGTCACCACGAAGGTCACGAAGAGCCACGAAGAAGATAAAGAGTCAAAAATCAACATGAAGGCTTTTTGCTTGAAAGAAGCAATAGAGCGAGTGCCTTACGTCCCAATTCAGTTGGGACAGCCCTGCCAGGGGGCGCGGCGAATCGCGTTCACGGGGGCTGTGGAGAGGAGGCAAGTCCCTGTATCTCTCCTCTATCCCTACCCTTGAGCCTATGTGTTTTGCCGTGTCTATCCGTTTCCGGCGGCGCCCCATGATTATCGCACCATTTTCGCCTGAGTCCTTCCTACGCGACGAGGGGCGGGAAGCGAGCGATTAACCGCGAGAAAGGCGGCATGTCCTGAGATTGTAACCGACTCCAAAATGCAGTTCGGGACGCATGGCGCCGGCTTGATGCTTCTTTTTGGGGCGGCAAACAATCTTACGGAGTAATCAATGCCCTACGATCCGGGACTAGCGGTCAGGCTTGAAGAATTGTTCGAAGGTCATGCCGGGTTTGAACATAAAAAGATGTTTGGCGGAATATGCTGGCTCCTGAACGGCAAAATGTTCGCCGGTGTTTACAAAGATCGGCTGATTATTCGTGTTGGCGAAGAAACAGCGGTTAAAATTCTTAAAGAGAAGCACGTCAAACCTTTCGATATTACCGGCAAGCCCATGAAGGGGTGGGCAATGGTGGCGCCGGAAGGGATCGAAGATGATAAGGCCCTCAAACGTTACCTTTCTCTTGCGGAAAGGTTTGTGAAGATTTTGCCTTCCAAAAATTAGCCATGACATCGCTGCCCCGCTGATATATCTCGTTGCCAAACGCCCCTTCTTCTTGAAAAAGCAAGAATAGGAGCGGAAGTCCGCAACTTGCTTTGCTGGTTCCGCTCCCCAATTCCCGCTTCCAGCCCGATCCGGATCACAGGGCCATTGCGCAAAGGCAGTTCTATGCTACTGACTCAGGGATTTAGGAACCGGTGCCGCAGGGTTGCCGGATTTTGCACGTAGCAAGTAAAGACCCGTCGTGCGCCCTGAATTTCTTGACGACCCCCTCGGTGTTGGCGACCCAGGTATTTAAAAAAGGGGGCGTAAATATTGCTCCCTCTATGTGATGGACGCCTTATTCAAGCGCTTGTGGGGAGGCGGCATGTCCATGTTGCTACGGCTTTTCCGTTGCCCCTTACCATCGCATGTTATTGGCCTCATGCCTGCCCTATCAGGGTGGTGGGGAATCGCGTTCACCAGCTTTGATGAGGAGATGAGTCGATCCTGAAGTCGAAAGAATCAATCTCATCCAGGTTTCACTTGCGTATTCCGCCTGGGAAATTGTATGCTTTTGAGGATTGTGGAGCAGATCAGAGGGTTTTGGGGCAAAAATCCGGTCCCAACATGCAGTTCGGGCGCATAGCGCAGAAGTTTATGCGTTATCGCGGTTCGATTCATACTTCTTGCCCTTATTCAGGCCGGGTCCGCAAATCGAGACCCTGGAATGGAGGGAATCATGAAGAGTTTTTCGATCTCCAAGGCCGCTATTTTCATTTTGTGTGTGCTTTTCTGCTGCTCAATGCTCAGGAGCGCAACCCAGGTCAAAGCCTCAAGCGGGGGCGCCGCTTCAGCCTCATTTCCCGCCTGGACCTACGAGATGAAGGTGTGGCCTTTCGACGTTATCTATCCTGAGCATCGGTGCGATCCTACCAACCCGCCCACCACTTTCCAGGACATTATCGACAGGCTGAACGTCGCCCAGGCCAAAGGCGCAAATACCGTCATTTTCTACATAGACGACGAGCAGATGTATAATTCGTTCGTCGATGACACGGGCTTTGACCAGGTGCTTACCAATATCGAATATCTCATCGAACAGGCCCACCTGCGGAATCTTAAGACGATCTGTTATCTGAACGGGCTGGAAGTGATGGCGTGCGGGGTGTGCAAGGCCGCCAACGGGGCCTGTAATTGCCATAGCTCTGTAGCGACGCTCTCCAACACACATCCGGAATGGCTGCAAGAGAACATTTTCGGAAAGACGATGGTTTGGCGATGCATTAAAAACGACTGGCTTGAAAAGAACATGGAAGATGCGTGGGCGTCTCCATACAGCGGGTTCAGGGACCTTTTCAAGAGCAGGTTGGAGGTCCTTGGCAGCAAGGGGCTTGACGCCGTCTATATCGACCAGGCTTCTCTTCCCGGAATGCAGGACTACGGAGATCAATGGGCATCGAGCGACCCAGGGTTTGCAGCCGCTTTCAAGGACCTCTACGGATTCGATGTGCCGAATAAAATCGACTGGAATTCCGTCCAGTGGAGGAAATTCATTTATTTTCGACACCAGGCCGTTCAAGACTACCTGCAAGACCTTGCCGACACTGCTCGGGCCAGCGGGATTGTCCCTTTTTTCGAATCCTCGGCAAACGATACGTCCGATGGGACGCTTTTGGCCAACGAGCCCGCTCTTACCGTCCTTGCCGGGATCGCCTGTTCCCCGGAGATCGATATTGACGTGGGATATCCCGATGCTTTCAGAATGGCGAAGTTTACCAGCGATATCGCGCAGGCTTTCCCTATGCTCTACCTGGGGTGGCCCGGGGAGCTAGCGACGGACGAGGCCAACCGAGCGGCGGCCAGGAAAGAATTAGCCATCACCCTTTGTGAGTCGGGCAATTACTATCCCACGGCCGATACGCTTTATCCGCCGAACACCTTTTCATTCATGGATTCTATACGAAGCATTTTAAACAACCGGGTTCATTATCAGACGACCGGCCTGATATACTCGGCCCGCAACAAGGACTGGACTTATGCGGACCGCAACGATAACTGGCCTTATCCGGACCAGGGACGCGCATTCAACCAGTACGCAACCGCGTTTACCACGCTGGCCAAGAGCCACCTGCCTTTCAGGATCATCCCCCTGGAGACATTGTCCAGTGAAGCGCTACAGGGAGTGGGGGCGCTCGTTATTGCGGGCGTCGAATCGATTTCCGATGCCGAGTTCAGTCTTCTGAATTCCCATCCCGTGGTCCTTACCGGGAGCAACGGAACGCGGGACGAGTGGTTCGAACCCAGGTCCGTACCCCTGAAATTCCAAACGGTCATCGGTTTTCAATCGCTCCAGTCAGGGCTGCCCTTCACGGTGCAGGCCCCGGCCTCAGCCAGGATAGAATATTATGGGCACCAGTCGAGCCAGCGCCATTTCACCCTGTTTGTTTTCTCTCCGACAACCGGGGGAAAAGTCACTCTGAGCCGCGCCTCTCCAATGCAAGCCACGGTTTATGAACTGGACCGCGCGCCGCGTTCACTAAATGGAAGCTCCATCGCCGTGGGGATCGCAGATTATCTCGAGGTGATCGATCTGAATTATTAAAATTACCTAGGAGAAATTGTTTTACCCGTTTTTTCGTCAGAATCATCAGATTTGCCGTTTGAGCCGTCAACGAGGGACTTCAATCCGCCAACACAGGCCGTCATTTGTTCCGCCTGCTCATTCATCTCCTCAGAGGCAGCAGCGGATTCTTCGGCATTTGCCGCATTTCTTTGGACAACTTTATCGAGGTCTGCAACCTCGTTGCTCACCTGGGCTATTCCCCGGGCCTGCTCCCTGGAAGCTGCGGCGATCTCACGAACCAATTCTCCGGATTTTGAAACAGTGGTCACGACAGAATTAAACTCGTTGTTTGTTGTTTCAACAAGAGAGGAACCTTCCTTAATTGTCTTGACCGTTCCCTCGATAAGGTTTGCCGTGCTTTTGGCAGCTTCGGCCGCACGCATGGCCAGATTTCTCACCTCATCGGCCACAACCGCAAACCCGGCGCCTGATTCCCCCGCTCTTGCCGCCTCTACCGCCGCATTGAGGGCAAGAAGGTTTGTCTGAAAGGCGATCTCATCGATGGTTTTGATAATTTTCTGAGTTTCCAGATTTGCCCTGGAAATCTGGGTCATGGATCCGGTGAGCTGAGCCATGGACCGGTTGGCCTTTTGGACTACATGCGCCGCTTGTTCCATCAGTTGATTAGCCTGGGTGGCGTTTTCCGAATTCTGTTTTGTCATGGCCGAAATCTGTTCCAGGGAGGCAGATGTTTCTTCTATTGAAGCGGCCTGTTGAGCCGAACCCTCAGCGAACTGCCGGCTTGCCGTTGAGGCCCTGGTGGAGGCCGAGGAAACCTGGCCGGCCCCTTCGATAAGGCCGGCAATGGAGTTTTCCAACGCTTTATTGATAGATTTGGATATCAGGAGACCGAGGCCGCTGAGGAAAATGATTGCGCCAAGCGATACGATCAGGCTGACCCTGTCGGTTGACCTGTTGCTGCTCTCGATGATTGCCCTGGAGGATTCCGATATGCTCTTTGATTTTTCGTGAATCTTTTCTGCCGTTATCTGGAGCGTCTTCCTTAGATCATTATTTTTGCGCCACTGGTCGACCATGATCTCTTCGATGCGACCGATCTCGGTCAACAGGGGTTCCGAAGCCTGCCACTGTTGAGCGAACTCTTTTACATTGTTGGTTACTACCAGTTTGATGTTTTGCCTTTCAAGCTCCTGTTTCTTTTGAATTTCCCGCGCGGCTTCGAGGTATTTCGCATTGTTTCCGTAAAGAAAAAGCTCCTGGATGTTCATTAACCTGTCTGACAAAATCACCATGATATCGCCGACATTTTTGCGCAATCCGTTTTTGTCGAGCGTCAGTGTTTCACCCTGGGTAAGAAGATATGCTTCTTCTTTTTCCAGGACAGCGACGATCTTTTTCAACTCAGAGTTGAACGATTCGATCCCGGCCAAAAGATCGGCCTTGTTTCTGGTCATATCATTGAGGCTCTGAGCTATCTGCTCAAATACACGGGCATGTTCGGCTTCGGTTTGAGACATGCCTGCGGCTTCATTTGCTATCCCCTCGCCAGAGCCTGATGACTTCATGAAGCTAAGGGCCTCATCGAGTGTCCGGCGGTATTCGTTAAGGCCGGACAACTCCTTTGAGTCCTGAGTGTTAATGAATTTTTCCTCCGCCATCATGATTTGAAGCATCGCCGTTTCAACCGCCCGGCTTTGCTGAAACACATTCATGTAAGTGTTTTTCTCTACGGCGGAATATTTCGCAAACCCTGAAACCGCTGCTACGCCAACTATTCCCAAAACCACGAGGGCGAGGATCCGGCTTCGAATGCTCAACGATTTGAACCACCCGAGAGTTGACATACATGCATCCTCTAAAACTTATTGATAAATCCCCGCCCCTACAAACAGATTTTCTCCAGGCACCCGCAGTACAAATGAGGTTTTGGGCGATGGGTCTTTGTCGCCCAGTTTGGGCCACATATAGGAAACCCAGCCTTCACCGGTAGTAGTAGCGATCTGGAGCATTTCAGCGTTAAACATCTTGCCACTGATGTCTTTATTGCCTTTCATGGACTTTCCCACCAATTTTGGATTTGGGTGCACGACCATGAGCTCGTCAAAGTTCTGGACGAAAACGTAGCTGTCTTTCCACACGAACGGGCCGTTCGGGTCTTGAAGTTTGGCTTTAGCAGCTTCCAACCCGATTTGCTTAAGGAGGGCAACAGCCTCCCTGCACTTGGCCACGCACTCCTGCTTTGTGGCTTTCTCCTGCGCGACCGAAACTGCAAGTGAAAAGGCAAACAGGAAAACCAGACACGTCGTAACCGCCGCTGCTCTTTTCATTTAGTCCCCCTTTCTGATATGGTTTTGGTTGAGCCAAGATCTCCGCACTAATGCCGGTCGGGAGGGGCAACAGGCCGGGAGAGCCATGTTTCCTCGAGACCCAACTAACTTGCAGTACAAATCGGAGGTTTTCGGCGTTTTCATTAATATTTCGTCGGAATGTGAGGCTTTTTTCACAAATTTTCGGGATGAGATCATGGAAGTAAACCTGGACGGTGCGTCAACTTGACTCTCTGCGAATTACGCACCGCATTTCGAGGCGGGTCCAGCCCGGAAAAACGCACCGGAAAACCCAAAAGACCGCATAATCATGGAATTTCCCAAGAAACAACCTTCGACGTAAAGTCACACGTCCGTCCTTGCGGCAGTCCGGAACGCGGCGCCTCGAGCTTTAGCCTTTTCCCGATATGCGGAATCAATGTCCACGTTCCGCGAGAAGATTCAGGGCGAGGTGCTTCAGCATAAAGTCGGGCAACCTGTTGGACTTTGCCATCAGCCCCGGAAGGATGTTTTGTTTGGCGATCTGTTCGACCCCGCCGGAGTCAAACCTGAGCAGTCGCAAATAATCGTCGAGATAGGGGTGATCGAAGGCGTCGAGGGACACTTTGTTCAGATGGTCGCAGGCGGCATGGGCAATATAGAGAAGGGCTATATTTGCTTTCTGGTCCGATGGTATCTCGGAGGCGGGACAGAAGGCCGGATATGCCTGATATTCTATTGTCCGCCATATCTGCTTCGGGATGTTCCACTCTTTGAGAAGCATAGCCCCTAACGTGGGGGGATCCAGCATCTCGATAAAGAGCGACCATTTGGGATTTTGCTTTCTCAACAGGAGAACCACAGTTTTTCCGATATCATGCAGGAGGCCGATCGCGCTAAGAAGCGGCGCCTTCTTCCTGTCGTATGACTGGCACAATTCTGAGGCAACATAGGAGAGGAAGAGCGAGTGGCGGTGAACCTCCCTGAACCCTTCAGAATCCGGCATCAACTTCATGAGGCAACGGGATAAGGCAATTTGATAGACCTCGTTGAATCCCATGTACGTGATCGCGTAGGCGACGTCGGTTACTTCCGTCTGGAGTGCGTACCTGGAGGAGTTTATCGTCTTGAGGATATCGACCACAAGAGAGGGGTCCTGTTTGGCAAGCGCAGCCACCTCTTTTGCGGAAGCCCTCTCGCTTGCGAGCAGTTCGATGAGGTGTGTGACGTGCAGGGGAAGTCTCGGAATGTTCTTGACTATATTGACAATTATTTCCGAGCGCGCGTAGTTTCCCAAAGGTTCCCGGAATTTTTTGATATATTTCGTTAAGGCGGCTTCACGAAGCCGGGCGGACTCTTTCTGCGGCTCGAGGGTCTGCACTCTCGAAAGCGCCATGTCATGAAGTTCCTTGAGAATTGCCTCTTGAGTCTCGAACTCCAGGGAATCGAAGGCTGCCTTGCTCAAGCAGAATACGGAGGAATTATTTTCCGCAACGACCGATGATATCCTGCCATCCCGGTTTGAAAGACCGGTCTCCGCAAAGAAGTCACCAGCCTTGAACCTGAAGCCTGGACTATCCGTATTGCGGGACACGACTCTTAAAGTTCCGCTCAATACGCAATATATAGTTTTGTCAGACGTTCCTTTTTTGAACAGAAACTCATTTTCGGCAAGTTTGCGTATGGTTCCGGTATTGAATAACCTGATTGGTTGCTTGTCACCCAGCTTTGAGAAAAAATTCGGCGGAGCTCGATCTTGGGTCCGGTCTTTTTGAAGCAAGGCATTTTTCCTCGATTTAGAGGGGTAGACGAAAAAGGCGACAAATCGTCTCTACACACGACATCGACTTACCGCCAACGGGCGCCTGCCGATAAAGCTCGTGTTTTTCGGGACATCAAAATTTCATTCGGCAGGATTTACAAATTTCATGAAGAAACTTTGAGTTTCCAAAGAAAGGGACGCAGCTGCATATCATGGCTCATGCGGCAAATGAGTACCTGCGGTGTTCGACCAAAAGCCGCTGAGATCCCCTTTCGTGGCTCTACGCCCTCACTTCACGGGCTGGTGGTCCATTGCGACCGCGTTTTTGTTCAACCAGGTCACGAAGAGCCACGAAGAATATAAAAGTCGAAGGCCGAAGTGAAAGCTTTTTGCTTCAAAGAAGGAATGAGGGAATGCTTTACGTCCGGATTCCGTTTTCGCAAAGCGTTTGGTTAAGACCTCCACGAAGGGAGCAGGAAGACCACGAGGGGGGAGCGCGGCGGATTTTCGTCGGTCTCCGCCGGGTGCTCATTTGCGGGATTAACCTAAAATGAGGGGCAGCGGAGGGTTTCTGCAATAATTGCGGGTGTTGATTGGCAAAAAATCTGGTCTGAGCCCTCAAAATCAGCCAATCTATTGACCCCCAACCGATTTAATGTAGAATGGGTCAGTTTTTCTTGCTTCAAACTTGAAAGCGAGATTATGCATGACCAGGCCTAGATTACCATTACAGGGCATGGCAGAGCGGCATTATGGCGTTACCCCTGCCATTGCGGAATCCTATTTGGAGGCCGCACGTGTATGCCTTGATCGCAGTCACTCGCCACCGCAGGATTTCGCTATATTGAGCTCCGATTTTGAGCATGTAGCACTTGTAGATTGGGAACCAGTTGATGCCAGGGTGAGAGGCGGATGGGCGAATGTCGCCGATGCAACGCGTGATGGAGCTTACGCATTTGCGATTGCTGCGGTCGAGTTGACAATGGGCTGGTTCGCTGTGAAACGTGCGGAAACTCTTACGGGGGCTGATTACTACATTGCTTCCACGAATCGTCAAGTCGAGGATTTAGAGGGTTGCAAACGGCTCGAAGTTTCAGGGACCGACTTGAGCAGATCAGGTATTAATTCGCGGCTAAAAGAGAAAGTCGAACAGACGAGGAGCGGTAGAAGCAACCTCCCAGCTTTGGCGATTGTAGTGGGATTCAAAGTCAAAATGATTTCGATGCAAACGGTGGAATGAGCACATGAGCTGGCTTGTACATCATTCGCAGAGCGAAATTCATGCAAGCGAAGCAGAGGTCGCTCTCAAACAAGGTCATCGTGAACGCGCAGCGGATCTGTACCGTTTGGCGGCAGTTGAAGAAACTAAAGCTGTCTCTGGCATTGACCCTGGCGCTAAGGCACGAACTTTTGGCATCACTTCAGTCAGTGCCGCATCTCTTTGGTTCAAAGCAAACGAGCTGGAACATGCTCAGAGGCTTGCTTTGAAATGGCTCAACAGCCAGGGGCTGCCGGATTTCGCTTTCGATCAGCTGAGGACTATATTGCAGACAATCTGGAACGAGATGAGCTATAGAAAAGCGGGAATCGAGTTCGTCAAAGGTGAAGTTCTGGTATCAATAGACGGAGGTGAGGTGGTGTCAGGTGGTGCTCCCCTTGACCTAGTCAACCGGAAGGTTTCTGAGGTTTCCAGCTTCTTTTACCGCACAATTGAGTGGGAGTTAAAGCAGCCATTTCGAAAACGCGGGTTGCCAAGCCAGGAAATACAAGAGCAGTTCCGCCCTTATCTATTTCAGGCCCCTGCTGGCAGCTATCAGTTCGCAGTCAGGGTTCAGAAACCCAAGCAATTATCGATGTTTGCGGATAGATTGCCGAGAATTGAGCAAATCACAGAGCGTTTCTTTGAGGTGATTCGCGCCACGTGTGATCCGAGTCTGGAACTGAAATCTATTGTACCAGACAACCGATACCGAGACTCATTCCTAAAGCTAGCGCGTAATTTTGCCCCCTCCGGCCAATCGTTCCGCAGGGTTGAAATTAGGACGGCGTCAGGGACAATTACGCCGGTAGTGCTGGTTCCTGAGTCCCGAGCAGTTATCAATGATGTCCTCAAAAAAGCTAGGGAGCCTAAGGAACCTTCAGAACACAAGATCGACATGGTAATCGGTATACTCCGAGGCTTACATCTTGATCAGGATTGGCTGGAAATTTCATTGCCCGGAGGCACACCGGGTACGCTCAAGATATATGAAGCAGGTGACGTCATTGACGATATAGTGGGACCAATGGTGAATCATCGAGTATCCGTAGAAGTTGCAATCCGAAAGGACGGGAGACATCTCTTCCAAGATATACAGCCTGTAGAATAACCTGCTTTTCTTCCAAAAAGAAAGGCCCTACTCCGAGTCAGGTCGAACGGTTCGACTTGTTGAATCTCTCTAGAGCTCACACTATTTATACCTTTTAATATTTTGTAGGAGGTATAGTAATGTCGATTTTGATAAGGGAAAAATCCAGGATAAAGCTATTTACAAACACGGATGATTACATTACTTACAGAACGCAGGATATCATATTCGATCATATCGATGATATTCACGTACGAATAAGTAAATTATTTCCATTCTGCACCGAGACTGAAGAACCTGGCATTGAATCGTTTAAACGCTTTCATCTCAGATTTTACATACCTATATCTGTATACCAAGACAAGCTTAAGAAATTGGACAAATGCTTCATTTTATTTAATGGTTTAGATGAAATAGATTATTTTACTTTATACGATCAAATTGGCAAGGGGTTATGCGCACATGGCTATGGCGCTGTACTACTTCCGCTGCCAGATCACCTCAATAGAAATATGGCATACCGTAAAAATGAGGAGGCTGACAGAAAGCGTCCCTCTGCTGCATTTATCGACGAGCCTGATACGATTTATGGAGCCTATATTCAGGTTATTAATGAGGTGGCAATACTGATATCACATCTCCTTGGCAGATGTGAGTGCACAAATACTAAAGAGTGTTGTTCTTTTTTTAATCTATATTTTTCAGATGAAATGCGAATATCACTACTTGGATATTCTATTGGAGGTTTAGCCGCACTCAGCAACCTCTTAGTACATGATGTACAATTCAATAGTTGCATTCTTTTGAATGCAGGCGCAAAACTTAGCGATATTGATGTAAGTGAATTTCAAAATGCTCGCAGATGGAAACAAACTGTTAAAAGTTTAGCCGACAAACATTATGATAGGCATGGTAATGTATTGGAAGATAAACTCTTCGATATGATCTTTTTGGGTAATAGGCTCATGTTTCTCAAGGACGAACTCCAAGATAAATCTAGAAGAGTTCTCTTTATACTGAGTGGTGCAGACACTGTAAGCAAATACCGAAGCATCAGAGAGATTCAGCCTGATAAACATGGCCTGGCTACTTTGCTGGTACCCGGACTTCACCATTTTTTGTCGGTTGACACTCATTGGGACCAGTGGTTTCCTGTTGTAAATGAAATGATAAGAAGTTTCGATGAAAGCGCATCAAAGGAATCATTGCTACCTAACGATATATTGGGTAGCTTGGCATATTTTCAGCTCAAATATAGGATCTCTGAAAATCTCAACCATTACGACATTAAGCGCGTTACAGATAATTTTGAGCGCAATCTGCTATCCAGGACATTGTATGCTGCTAGAGGCACCTATGGAAATGTGAGCGTAGCGCTTGCTGAATTATATCAGATGATGTCACGAGCGCAGAAGAGACCACATCTGTACCCAGATTATATTGTAGATCAATATTCTTTTCTCTTTGGTTCAATTGCACATAGGAAGTTTAATATTAGTATAGAAACGATTGAGCAGGTGGTAAATGATCAATTTGCTGACATTAAAAAAGGAGTGTCTGTAAACAGAATCGGCAGTTTGCTATTCAATAAGGGTTACCTTAGTGAACAACAAATCGAAGAGATAATCAACGAGCAGAAATGTAATAGGAACTAAAGTGTTTGTGTTGGAACTTGATGATACAAAAAATGTCCGGGGTGTGTTGGGACGCCCTTCTTTTGTATTTTGGCGAGTGGGGGGGGGCCACGTCAACATGGTTATAAGTAAGGTTATGGAACGGGGTGGGGTTTCGGAGGTAATAGCGATCGGAATGTCCATGAAGATCTGATAGATGCCTGTGTCACCGTCGATCCGGAATTGCACTAATGATGGCGTCCTGGAGCTGCTGGCTTCCTTGCTGCATTTTCTGCCCAAAGATTCCGCATAAGGTTTTCTTCTCATGCTTTTTCCTCCTTGATTCTTTTTCTTCCGGAATGGTTCGGTTGGCCGACGGAGGTTAACGGTAAGTGGCAAAACGAGTCAGAGAGCGCAAATGCCCGTGCTGTGGGGTGTTCTTTACCCCCGACTACCGTAACCGGAAACGGCAGAGATATTGTTCCGAACCCAAATGCCGCAAAGCGGGGAAAGCGGCCAGCCAGAAACGCTGGCTTAGCACTACTACGTTAAGTGATTGACATCTCCTTCTTGCTGTCCTATATAGGTACCGGGAGGGATACCTATGGATAGCAAGGAACTACAATCGTGTCGGAGCAGGCTCGAAGCATTCCTTGCGGAGCTTCTTGAGCCTGTGGGGCGCCTCGAAAGGCGCCGGTGGGGTAACGCTTACGTTCGTGGGTTGCTTCTTGATGGCGAACGAAAGTCCATCGAGCCTATGGCTGCTAGGTTGCCGGACGGCAATGTCCAGGCGATGCAGCAGTTCGTGGGTCAAAGTCCTTGGGACTACGGCCCTGTTAGAAAGAAGCTTGCCGAACGGATGGCCGATGCAATGGTCCCTGCGGTTGCCTGGATTGTTGATGATACGGGGTTTCCCAAACAGGGAAAACACTCCGTAGGGGTAGCCCGCCAGTATTCGGGCACTCTGGGTAAAGTAGGAAACTGCCAGATTGCGGTATCGCTCAATTTGGCTACAGCCGATGCTTGTATGCCGGTCAATCTTGAGATCTACCTTCCGAAAGCTTGGGCAGACAACCCATTGAGGTTGAAGCGAGCGGGTGTTCCAGACGGATACTCTTTTAAGTCCAAATGGGAGATTGCTCTGGATCTGATTGACCAAGCGCGTTCCTGGGACATCCCAAAGGGTGTCGTGGTCTGTGACTGCGCTTACGGAGAGGGTAACCCCTTTCGGCAGGCTCTGATCGATCGGGAGCTTTCTTATGTGACGGAAATCGAAGCCAAGACCATTGTCTTTGATGAACCCTCGAAAACAAGGCGCCGAGTAGGCGACCCGGCTCCCGATAACCACACTGACAAAGTGAGTGTCCTTAAGGTTAAAGACTTTGCTCTCAGGCTTCCTGCCTACATGTGGAAGACGATTAAATGGCGTGGAGGAACTAA
>DASPQK010000072.1:0-7372 GCA_035624985.1 Syntrophobacteraceae bacterium
TTCTACGGCGGCGGGCGAATTCGGGGCGCAGCCCGGGTCCTGCTGGGCCTGGCTCAGGGTGACGACTCTATCGCCGGTATCGGTGACCGGAACCTGTCGGACGTGCGGCCTGAGGAGCGCACCACACCGGCAGGCCGATTCGTTGCCTCGATGGGCTACAATACCCACGGGAAGGACATTCTCTGGGTGGATTACAAAAATGCCGTTTCCCTGCACCGGGTGATTACGACAAATCCCAAGGAGCGCCGCCTGGAGCGGTTGTCAACCCCAACGCCGCGCGACAAGCGTATTTCCTATGGCTGCATCAATGTTCCGGCAAAGTTCTTTGATGACGTCGTGATCCCGGCTTTTACCGGAACGAGCGGCATAGTCTATGTGCTGCCGGAAATCCGGTCTAACAGGGAAGTCTTCGCGAGGTATTATGACGTCGAGTGAGGCGGGTGAAAGGCGCAGCTAGGGACCTCAAAGAGGGAAAAGGCCGGCCTCAGGCGTCAGTACCTCAAGCCCTCCACAATGTTTTTGCCCCAATTAACCGCAGAGCGCCAAAGATTCTTCATCTCATGAGGATTTGCCGGGAGATCTTGGGAGCGGAGGCCCCGTGAGGCTTTCTTCCTCGTGCCGGCCGTATTGGGGACCGGCGGCAGGCCGGGAGTACGGCCGATCGGCCGCCCCCCGGGGAGGGTGGCCGGCAAGAGGAGCGCGTGGAGGCGGGCTGCTTTTTTGCTCACCTTGGGATGCCGTGGAGGGGTTGGATCTTTGTCATTCGGAGCTGGATGCCTGTGGGCAGCAATGCTGAATCTCAATGGTGGAGTGGGTCAATCCCGGCAGGCCGGCAAGGCGTTCTTTGTAGACAAACGTCGGTTCGGGCCGGTCGGAGACGATCGATATGGCGGCGGCCAGATGTCCGGGCCCGACCCGCCACACGTGCAGATCGGCGACCCGGTCTCCGTTTTTTTCCAGCCGCCTGCGAATTTCAGAGTACATGCCGGCGTCCGGGCGAACGTCGAGCAGGGCGGACCCTGCCTGGCGCAGGAGCGACCAGGACCAGTTCATTATGACGCATGCTCCGATTATGCCCATAACGGGGTCTATCCGGACCCAGCCCAGGAGCCGCGCGGCGGTTAGACCCGCTACGGCCATTAGAGACACAGCGGCGTCCGCCAGCACGTGCACATAAGCCGCCCGTAGGTTGAGGTCCGGCTCAGGGGGGCTATGATGATGCCCGGCGTCATCGTGCAGACCGTGGTTATCGCCATCGCGGGGTTGAGGGCCTAAGAGCCGCGCGCTCAGGAGGTTCACGCCGAGGCCGAGCGCGGCTATGAAGATGGCCTGGTTAAAGGCGATCGGTACGGGGTGCAGCAGGCGCGAGAAACTCTCCCAACCTATCAGAAGAGCGATCATGGCAAGAATCAGAGCGGAGCTGAAGGCTGCGAGGTCGCCGAACTTGCCCGTTCCGAATGCGAAGCGCTCATCGTGTTGATGCATGCGGGCAAGAGTGTAGGCCAGCGCGGCGATCAAAAGCGCGCCGGCATGCGTGCTCATGTGCAAACCATCGGCGATAAGGGCCATGGAGCCGAACCACAGGCCGCCCAGGATTTCCGCGGCCATCATCACGGCGCAAAGCGCTATGACCGTCCATGTCATGCGTTCGTTGCGCACGTGCTGCTCGCCGAGAAAAAAGTGCTCGTGCTGGTATTGTTCAATCGACTTGCCGTGCATAATCGACTCCATCTTTGCAACACGAAGCCGACCCGACCGGGCGGGCGCTCCGTATCAGCCCATCCCAATTTAAGACGCTTTAGGCGACCGGGCGGGAATTTCCTGGCGGCCCAGGCGCACGGTGCGTTAGCAGCAAAAGAGGACCGGCTCTATTCTACACCGCTCACAAATGTGTTCAATATCGAATCAATAGACAACCCGATTGCCGAACTTGCTGTCCCTGTTGACGGGAGACCCCGGTCAACATGCCTGGAGGGAGATCTTTTGAAGGACCTTCCGCGTATTGCCGGTCGATTGCTTTGCCAATCCGGGTATTGAAAGCCGGCAATGACTCATTATAGTATTTTAGACTTGTGTTTCAGGGGGCGGTTGTGATCGAACCGGGGCAGACGTGTCGAAAAGAAGAGCCGGGTTTTTTCGTCAGGCGATGGATCTGTGCGGACCTTGGCCTGCTCGATTACCGGGAGGCCCATGAGCTCCAGATTCGTCTTGTCGCCGCAAGGGCTGCGGGCGTGCTGGCTTCCGACATCGTGCTCCTTGTCGAGCATATGCCGGTTTTCACCCTTGGCCGCAGGGGCGGGCTGCAAAATCTCATCGTCCCGGAGCATTTCCTCAAGGAAGCGCAAATCCCCGTGGTGCATGTGGAACGCGGAGGGGACATAACTTATCATGGGCCGGGCCAACTGTTGGGCTATCCGATCCTGGACCTGCGCGCCGCAAAGCTAACGGTCACAAGCTATGTCGAGCGGCTCGAAGAAGTCATGATCCGGGCGGCCGCCTGCTGGGGCGTGCGGGCCGCCCGCAACGCGCGCAATCACGGGATCTGGGCGGGCGAGCGCAAATTGGGCAGCCTGGGAATCGCCATCCGCCGCGGGATAGCATTTCACGGTTTCGCTCTCAATGTGAATGTATCGCTGGAGCCCTTTGGCTGGATCAACCCATGCGGGATGCAGGGCGTAGAGATGACCTCGATCGAGCGTGAGGTCGCGGCCTCGGCAGGCGGTCCCGGTTGCCGGACGCCGACCATGCAGGAAATTCGCGAGCAGATGAAATCCAGCATCGAAGAGGTGTTCGACGTAAAGCTGGAGGCGGCGGTCGGGCCCCTTCGGGGCAAGTAAAAAGGTAAAAGGCAAAAGGCAAAAGGGAATGTGAAAGCGACACAGGTTCGCGGTATCGCGGCTGGAAGCCGCTCCTACCTCCCTTGCGCCGCAGGCGCGGAGGTGAAGAGTAAAGGACATTATGTCGCGCGAAGACAAGAAAACACGCCTGCACAAGCCCGACTGGCTGAAGGTAAAGCTTCCGGCAGGCGCCGATTATGAAATGCTGAGGTCGGTTATCGGCGGCAGCGCGCTTCACACGGTATGCCAGGAGGCAAGGTGCCCCAACCGGTGGGAATGCTTTGCGAGGCGCACGGCGACTTTCCTGATTATGGGACCGCGGTGCACCCGGAGTTGCCGCTTTTGCGCGGTGCAGCATGGTCCTTTGGGACCGCCCGATCCGGGTGAGCCGTCACGGGTAGCCGAAGCCGCCCTGAGACTGGGATTGCGCTATGTCGTCGTCACCTCCGTCACCCGTGACGATCTTGCCGACGGCGGGGCGGGCGTTTTTGCTGCGACCGTCGCGCAGATTCGGCAAAAGGTCCCGGATGCGCTGGTTGAGGTATTGATTCCCGATTTCCAGGGCAGCCCGCAGTCGGTCCGCACGGTTGTCGAGGTCCGGCCGGATGTATTCGGTCACAACATGGAAACCGTCGAACGGCTCTATGCGCCGGTGCGGCCCGGGGCCGCATATAGGCGTTCCCTGCAGGTGCTTCGCGCGGCCAAAGAGTGCGACGGCGCTCTTCGGGTCAAGTCCGGTTTGATGCTCGGCCTTGGGGAGTCGCCCGAAGAGATTCGCAAGACCCTTGGGGACCTCCTGGGGGCGGGCTGCACTCTTTTAACGATGGGCCAGTACCTCCAGCCCTCGACGGATCACCTTCCGGTGCGGCGTTTCGTTTCTCCCAAAGAGTTTGACGACTGGAAAGAAACCGCGCTCGGGATGGGCTTTTGGCGGGTGGCCAGCGGTCCGCTCGTGCGAAGCTCCTATCGCGCGGGGGAGCTCATTGGCGCTCAGTCCTCAGCCTTCCGTCCCGAGTCCTCCGAGCGTTTCATCTACCCGGACAGGCCGACCGCCGCCAAAATAAATTGCTGAATTCACTGGTTTTTCAAACCTTCGTCCTGTAAATACAGGTCAAATTCAGGCGGCTCCAGCCCAAGAATTTCGGGGAACACTATACTTCATTATCTGACGTATTATCAAGAGAAAAATGAAGCGATGCCTTCAGGGAATTTTTTCAACTTTGCCTTTGCAGTTCGGAGATTTGGGTGTGAGAGCGCACGGGTGAAGCGGGAAGTCCGGCGCTTAGTCCGACACTCAGTTCACAGTGAATGTCCCAGCGCAGCCGACCCCGCGAACCCCGCCAACCCCGCCAAGCGCGGTGCAAGACGCGGGGCCAGGGGCGGCCGTGCAAGGCGCGGGGCTGAGTGCCGGAGAGCGCCAAGGAGCGGGAGTGGAACCTGTTGGTTCATGGCTTCCGCCTGCTTACCTGCTGCATACCTGCTGCTTACATTTGCTTACGGCTGCTTACTTTGCTTACCCCGCTTACTTTTGCTTACCTGGATTACTTTCTAGCGCATCCTGTACTCCTGGAGAGTACAGAACATTTCCAGTAACTTTTGGCGGGCCTTGTCGAGAGAGTTTATGTAAAAGTCAAAGTGATATTCAAGAAACCGTGCAGGCGTTTCTGATTTTTCTGATTCCGTTCGTATTATGGGGTATAGAAGGATATCGAGATGAGCTCAAGAAGATTAAATGCAAAATCAGGAAGAAAGTTGCCGAATTAATGTTTTCGGACTACATACATTACCGGCTAATATAAAGGCCGGGGAAGAACCGGATAACGAAGAGTGACAGCCGCAAAACATAGGTAATTGAAAACAAAATCCGACATATTCGGCGCGCCGGGACCAACCGGGCCGCTCAATCACAATATCGCAACGAGCTCTTATTCCAATACCGGCTGGTATCATAGACTTCGACTACAAGATATTCAGGATGGTCCGGCGTAAAGAGACGCCGCAAATGTCCGAATTATGGCTTGTCTCTAAAGGGACAAAGTAGAGACTGCTCAGCAGTAAGAATTGATGTCCCGAAATTGTAGCCATTTTCGAATAATTATGTGATCATCGGGCAGTAACTGGCGGACTTTGTATCCTGGCAAGATGAAGCAGGTTTTCGAGGGACAGTGTGGCGATTTGACCGCGTACCCAATCTGCTCGTCTGGTGGTATAAGTACTTATCATTGGTTGTCGGATTTCTGGTAAGACCGTAAACTCAAGCTTAAAATTGGTTTCTGTATATACGTTATCCAACCCAGCATACCAAAATACTTCCAAAATACTTCTTGACTTTCGCTACTACCGTCTGCACTATATTTACCGCTTGTGGTGTATCTCCGGCACCGCCAAGGATATTGATAACTTCCATATTCCGTGCCTTCCTTTACAGTAGTTCCGTGTGTTCAGCTTTGCGGTGCCCGGTGGAGTTCCTGTTAAACCGATACGAGTTTATGCGTCTAGTACGGGTGTAGACCCTTGTTTTTGACGGGCAGCCTGTTTTTGACCGCTCCACTTCTCTTTTCCACCATCTCCTCTAAGAAAGAGTCAAATCAGGCCAAAGTTCCCGCCATCGTTTGACTACCGGGCGAAACAAGTCAAACTCAATGCCCGCTGCTTAAGGCAAGTTTGGTTATGGGGGGTTGTGAAACCCACTAAATTTGCCATGTGCGACGGATTGCATCGGTTACTGCGGACTTCGAGGCTCAGCAGGCAACAGCGCCTGCACAATCGACTCGAAGACCGATCTCAGAGAACCCCAACTTTTCAGGCAAAGGAGCGTCCAATGGCAAAGTATCTTTATTATGGCAACTTTGTTGGAGATGGGCTGAAAGGGCTGGTCAAAGAGGGAGGTTCCGGGCGAGTAGCCGCCGTGAAGAAGCTGTTCGAATCAGTCGGTGGAAAGCTCGAATGTTACTACTACGCCTTTGGCGAATACGACTACTTCATTATTGCCGATGTGCCGGACAACGTAAGCGCGGCGTCAGTGTCTTTGACGGTTAGCGCCTCCGGGCTTGTCAGGAACAACACGATTCCCCTCATGACGCCGGAGGAGATGGACGAAACTGCGAAGAAGTTCCCCACTTACAGAGGGCCTGGGCAGTAAAGGTTCGCAGGCCGAGACCATCTTGCAACGTGAGGTTTAAACATCGGGAGCCGGAGGAGCCGATCTGCTCTCTCCGGCTTGGGCTGTATGTTGAACGATGGCGTCGATGGGTGTTGGCGGGTTACATGTTGAGGCGTCACGGAACCTGACACCGCATCGTGCCAAGAGCAAATCCGCGCTGCTTTCAAAGTGCTGCGCTGTCCGCTCTCACTACTGTGCGCAGCATGTGATGTTAAATGAATTCAGGCATTCTGCAGTCCCGAATAGGCTGAAGGTGGTGGTGTCCGATTTCGGCGTGGCCACCACGAGGCCCATACCTTTCGAGCTGTTTACGGTCCATTGGCCGCATGATAAAGTGTTGATAGAACCTGTAACTCCGCTGGCGTCTACGTAGACCGGTTGCTTCTGTGATGGATCGTAGTAGACTGCGACGATTGTTGGGTAGACCCACGCATAATGGCTGCCGGGCGTGCCTATGGGCAATGCAACGGGTGACCGCAGGAACTCGTCGCTGAAGCAGACGCGCGCGCCCAATCCGAATGCGTTCGCGCACATTGCATTCATGGCGAACATTCCGGCGCCGCCTTTGGTGGTGGCGGTGGTGAACCCGATGAACTGGTAGCCCGTCTGGGTATTGCTGGCGAGCGTTATGTCGGCGGGGGTTGGTTTCGCCTGTGCGAACGCCGGGATGGTGGCCAAAGGGACGATAATTACGAAAGCAGCCACGAAGGATACGACAACAAAAACGGCTTTAGCAGATCGGTTCATGGTAGTCCTCCTCACATGGTGATGGTTGGAAGCATTTAACCGGTAATGCATCAACATCTGCGTTGCGCATCCAAATTGAACGTCGGAATAGAATTTTTGCTCGAAAGCTCCGGTGCAGTTCGGAACCCTTAATAACATACAATTTCCCGAGCACAAAACGCAACTCAAACGTGTGTGGGACCGGCTTTTGCGATTTCGAGGCATACCTCCGCCGCCACAGTTTTTATAGCCTTTGCTGGCGGGATAGACAGACTTTCTACTTCATCTCCTATTACCTGATTGTGCTATTCACCCGGTTCGTTTTTTGTTTCCCGATATTTCTTAAGCTGAGGGTCTCGAAGCTTGAGATCGCTTTTTGCGAAGCCGGTCCCGGGGAAATTACGGTCTAGTACTTGCTCGCAGAAGTGCGCGCAACAATTTCGTGTTCGTCACCCCGGCAGCGTTTTTGAGCCGGGGTCTAGGGGGCTTTCTGAGATGAGAAGAAAGCTGGATTCCGGCTTAACATTGATGAACAGACTCATCTGTCCACCCCTAGTGATGAAAATTTGTTTGAGTCCTTGTACACTCTGCCTGTGCGGCAGAGGGAAAAGGGCCGAAATTGCTTTATGGTGGTTTGTACGTCCCC
>DASPQK010000073.1:0-10416 GCA_035624985.1 Syntrophobacteraceae bacterium
AAGCGGGAGGAGCCCTTTCCCGACGAGCGGCAAATGCTCGGCAAAGTCAAGTCAGACACGGTGGAACGGGGTCTGACGGCAAGCATCAGGAAAAGGGCGTGTTCGGCTGTAGAATCTGCATTGGGGGTAGCGTCTCCGGGCACGTTGCAAACCATTATGCCACGCGCGGTTGCAGCAGCGATATCGACGCCCTCGAGCCCCACCCCCCATTGGTGAATCAATTTCGCAGCGGTGCCTCCGACCAATTCGGGTTCCAGCCTGTGCATCATGGGAATGAGGACGTCGGCCTCCATGCCGAGCCTTACCACGTGTTCTTCCGGGCAGTTGAAGACATCTTCATCAGGCAGGAGCGCCTTCAACAGTTCAGCGGCTTTAGGGAATGCCTTGCCGCAAAAGAGGACCTTCATGTCGCCGCCTCCGGTTTATCGGTTCAGCGGGGCTGTTCGATGCGTCCCGTTTGACCGGGGTGGATCATCCAAGCGACCTAAAAGGGAATAATGCATCAACTTCTTAATTATGCGCCCAAACTGCACGTTGAAATCGGATTTTTGCCCGAAAAACTTGTGCCTCGACCCTGAGTCCAGCAAAAACCATACGATTTTCAAATCTGACATGCAAGAGATTATCCGGCGTCCGGATGTCAGGCTTATAGCGGACGACAGAAAGCCGGCCCCCGAAGTGTATCTGATCGGGGATCGGATGTCTGAAAACAGAGAAAAACATCCAAGGGGCCTTAAGATCGCGTCAACCTTCTTTTGACGCTTGCTATGGTAAGGTACTGAAAAAGCGGTTCCAGGTGGGAAAAAGGTTTCAAAGGGCCGATGATTTCATCTCCAAAAAAGCCGCACCCTGCGAGGCCATTGGGTGAAGCCGCACACGGCATTCGGTCGTGAGTTTGGCTCTTCAAAAGCGTTCCGTGTAGAAAGCGCATAGTTTGCAGAAGTTTTTCACTTTCATAAGAGCTTGACCAGGGCCGGAAAAACTAACTCCGACCTGGGTAGCTTTCTTTTCTTGAAAATGCCGCGTGTTCCTGAGAGTGCAGGCCAGGTTATCAATGTTTTGATTGTCCGGCAACATGAAGGTGAGGCAAAACTTCGACCCTAGTTCTGTCTCAATTAACCCGGGCAATTCCAGGCAGCATCCGCCTTCGCTTATATCCACCATTATGGCTGAAACTGTCCCATCCTTTGCCCCAAGAAAAACTTGAGTTTCAATGTTTATTGGTATTCTCGTGGTCGAACGAATTCGAATCCGCTTTACCTTTTTGGGGTAATCAATCCCGATCACGTTCGCAAATAGACGTTTATTGAATTTGCTTTCGAATTTAAGCAGATGATTGCCATGCAGATAGGCGCATGCGAAACCTTCCGACAAACCTGCAAAGCGCTCGTTGAGTGAAAATAGAGGCTCCTCGACTATGATCATCCGCCCAGGCACAGCGCCATAAACTGTGGTTTTTTCTTTGAGCGCGGGATTTTTGGTGGATTTTAGGACGATCTCCGATCCCAATTCGAAGGGAATTACGTACAAATCACTTTCCGATCCTGCCGCTTCGATTTCAAGAATGGTATTCTGCATCTTGCTCCTGACCTATCCGACCTTAGAGATTTTGAAGAAACAATCGGCAAAAAGCTTCCCGATGATAAGGGGGAAAACTCCTCAAATCCTATTAGTCGTAGAATTTCCGACACCGTCCCGGTATCAATTGCAGATGCATGTCAAAATCTCTTAAGTCCTGGCTCCATGTTTGATTTTGAAGAAAGGCACGAACCGTCCGCCCCGTATAGGCAACGGTTTTATCGGATATGCCGCAGGCGGGGTTGGAGAGAGTATCAACGTTGCTGACATCGGGGGAAGGCGGATTTGCGCCGCGTTCAATTGCGGCCCCGGGAACATCGGCAGAAGTAATATGCTCTCCTCTGTGGGCTGAAGAGTTTGGCGGCGCATAGGCCCCCCTTTCGTTTAAGGTAATTGGGAAGCACCCGGTAAGTCAATAACGTTCATATATTCCTCGCCGGATAATATATCGCCGATGTATTCCTCATAATAGTCCCGATGGCCCTGTTCACCAACGAGCATGCCAGAATCCCTGATTTTCAAAAGAAAATCACGGACTTCGGGATTACGGTAGTTCACCTGCAATTGGGTGTTCCAATCAAGTCCAGGAAATATGGCCTCGCGCAAAAGCCCGCCCGTGATTTTACCATCCTTTTTAAGCTCCATCACGGTGTTGCAAAAGGACAGAAAATCGTTCAGGGGCAGAGATTGCATTGAATAAATTGCGATACATTTTTGTACCTCGGAGACTTGGGAATCGGCCAGAAAATCCCTCACACCCTTAAGGTATCGTTTGGGCTGTCGCCAAATCTCGATAAATGTGTATGAATCAAACAACGATCCCGCGTAAGTATTAAACACCTTCGATTCGTCAATGCGTTGAATCCTGGCTCTGAAATTCATTTTGTCTTCCAGGGCTGCCTCGCCGGACAATATTCGGTCGATGTATCGCGTGTAGTAGGCGAGAAGAGGGTTTTCCATTGCCTGTCCGACTTTAGCCTTAATTTTCAAAAGTAAATTGCGGACCTCCGGGTCTTGATATCTTTCCTGTAAATCATTGTTCCAGATGTAGGCTGGGAACAGTGTCTGCCCCAAAATGTTGTCTGTGACTTTGCCTTCTTCGCGGAGATTTAGAACGGCGCCGCAGAATTTGAGAAATTCCTTCAGTTCAAGGCTCTGCATAGACCACACCGCAATCTCTTTTTGTCTTTCAGGGACCTGGGGATCCGCCAAAAAAGATTCCACGCTCCGCGGGGCGTATTGTTTCGACTTAGTCCAGAGCCAGACAAAATCGCGCAATATAAACAAAGCCAATGGATCTTCGGGGTCCGTCGCTTTGTCTGCAATTCCTTGAATTCTGGATTTGAACTCCATTGCGAGCCTGGAGTCCGCTGCGGTTTGGAGGGGTATTTTTTTGTGGAAAAATAACAAAGCCGCGGCGGAACACGCAGCCAACAGTGTTATGGCTGTCCACTTGACAGCTTTTTCTCTGTGAGTCATCGGCGCATCCTCAAGTTCGCCAGGCATCGAGCGGTTTCACTATGCCAAAATGTGGCAGCACGTATTTTGTCTCTTTCCACGTTTGCTCCTTTTATTCTGCTCCATCCTGCTCACTGATACGGATCGTCCACCTTCCCGATCTGATATGTGATCTTGACCCCGCGCGCTTCCGTCTTTTGGCTCCAAATATGACTTACCTCCCCCAGACTTATCTTTAGCTCGTCCGGACTCGACCATGCCACGTCAGCCTTTCCCGGATCACTGCCGGGTGGTTCGTAAACAAATATTTCGGTGTCGCACAGCCACCTTCGAATCACGACCCTCTCAATGCAACCCCGATCGGAACATTCTCGCTGAAGGACCGCTTCAAAATTCCCCTTTTCGAGAGTTATCGTCTTGATGTCGCAGTACCCGAAACCCATGTGTAAGCGCGCCCAAAGGATACAATTAAGCGCCACCATTATAACCACCGGGGTCCAAATGTTTAGCAGGTACTTGCGACATATTTTGATGCTCGGTACCTCTCCCGAAGTGAAGAGATTTCGTCTTTCAGACAGAGAACCCCTTGGCAGCCGTCCGATCTATCGCTTCTTCATGGGCGATCCACACTCCCAATCGAATATGTGACCTTGACTCCTTGCGCTTCCGTCACTTGACTGATAATGTGCTTAACCTGGCGGACTGCTATGTGTAACTCGTTAGGATTTAACCACACTATGTCGGGGTTATGCACAAATGGTATGCCATATATACCAGTGGCTTGATCATAAGCATCAGTTGGATTATATACTAATATTGTTGCAGTGTCTAAGGTGTCCCCTTTCCACCTGCTGCGAAGTTTTACGGTAGTGACCTGCGGATAACTCGAATACCACCAGCATTCCCATTCAACTACTGCCTCAAAGTTGCCTTCCTTTGTGCCTGTCGTGCGGCAGTCATACTCGTAATCGTACTTGTAATACTCGCCAGGACCATGACCATTTCCGAACGGATTGCACAGGTAGTACAGCACCTCCTCTACAGCCACCGCAGTTAGCAGCACGATACCGAAAATCGTCACAGCCAAGGCTATGCAAACGCAGCGCCAAACGCGCCGGAAGAAGCTCTTTTGGATCGTCATCAGCTTAGACCTCGGGCATTTAGAACTATCCGACCATTAATACAACCTGTCGTCGATGGCGCTGTCGAGTTTGCCGAATGGATGCACCACCTTTCCGATCCGATAAGTAATCCTGACTCCGCACGCTTCCGCCTTTTGACTGTAGATGTGGCCAACCGCGTCCAAAGTAATTGATAACTCAGTCGGACTAAACCATACAACAACAGGGGTATGGGGCTCATTCCCGACTGGCACATAAACAAATATTTCGGTGTCATCTCCCCGGCCGTTCACCCCGCGCAGCACAACCAAATCGGTCTCTTCCTCCCCACCACCCCACGGCCAGCGAAATTTGGCCAGATACACCGCGCGAAAATTTCCCCGCTCGGGACTTATTGTACGGCTCAAGCAGGTTTGGAAGCCAGGGTCATAGAGCGCCCTTTGCCCCACGCACATGATGCACAGGGAAAGTGTCATCATCACTGCAACCGGTATTCGGACCCAGCGCCAAACACGCGGAAACCCACCAAGCCGCATATTCACGCTCCCCTCCGTCTCAAGTGGGCCCTTACTGTCATTGCGCAACTATACTTTGCAATATTACCCATTTATTCAGATTTGCTATTTGGCTGGAGCTTCTTCATAATGCAAAATTACGCCGTATCCTCCCACAGCAAAGACATTCAACTTCGAAGCGCCCCAAACGCAGTAGAGCATGCTAGCCGTCCCGCTTGCCATGGGTGACCAACTCTTTCCGTCGTAGTGAACAATCGCGCCGCCTTCTCCAACGGCAAAGACCTTCGATGCCGAGGCTCCCCAGACGCATGAGAATCCTGCAGCGCCGCATGGTAGACGGGACCAGACGTTTCCATTGTAGTGCAGAATTACGCCTTCTCCAGGGCCGCCGCCGACTGCAAAAACACTTGTCCCCGAATCCCCCCAGACGGATGCAAGCCAATCCGTTGTGTCGCTTGTCATGATGGACCAGATCTTCCCATCATAGTGAATGATGGCGCCGTCTTGTCCCACGGCAAAGACATCCGAGGCCGATGTCCCCCAGACCGATTCAAGCCAATGGGTTGAGCCGCTCTCCATGGGAGACCAACTCTTTCCATCGTAGTGAACAACTGTGCCGAATCCTCCCACCGCGAACACATCGGACTCAGAGCTTCCCCAAACGGACCTGAGAGGCAGCGTTGCACTTCCGGCCATGGCTGACCAGGTCTTTCCATCATAATGGAGAATCGTCCCTGCCCCCACGGCAAATACATCCGATGCCGAACTTCCCCAAACGGAGTCGAGGTTTTGCGTTGCCCCGCTTGTCATTGGACACCAGCTCTTTCCGTCGTAGTGGAGAATTCCCCCGCCTTCTCCGACTGCAAAGATATCCGACCCCGAGCTGCCCCAAATAGACACGATATCCCACCTCGCGCCGGTTGAAACAGAAGACCAGCTCTGTCCATCGTAGTGAAGGATGGCATCTCCCACCGCGAAGACATCCGACCCCGAGCTGCCCCAAACGGAGCTGATCTCACCGGCTACGCCGCGCGCAATCTTAGACCAGCTCCTTCCATCATAGTGGAGAATCACGTCTCCAACAGCAAAGATATCCGATCCAGAGGTCCCCCAGACGAAACGCAATTTCCATCTTGTGCCGCCGGCCATCGGGGACCATCTCTTCCCATCATGGTGGACAATGGCGCCTCTTTCTCCTACGGCAAAAACATCGGATCCCGAACTTCCCCAAACTGAGTAGAGCTCTTCCCTTGCGCCGCTCGCCATTGGGCTCCACTTCTTTCCATCGTAATGAATCATGGCGCCGCCAAATCCCCCCACGGCAAAAACATCGCACGCCGAGCTACCCCAGACTGATTTAAGCGGATGCGCCGTGCCGCTCGCCATGAGGGACCAGTCCTTTCCGTCGTAGTGGACAATCGCCCCCTTGTCCCCCGCGGCAAAGACATCCGACCCCGAACTTCCCCAGACCGAGTGCAGGCATTGATCGGTGCCGCTTGCCATGATGGACCATACTTTTCCGTCATAGTGGACAATGAAGCCTCTGCTCCCTACGGCGAAGATATCGGACGCCGAGCTACCCCAGACTGATTCAAGCCAATCCGCCGTGCCGCTCGCCATGGTCGACCAGGTCTTGCCGTCATAGTGGAGAATTGAGCCCCTTGATCCCACGGCAAATATATCCGACCTGGAGCTTCCCCAAACCGATTCATAGAAATTCCCTGTAGGCAATGGGTTTTGCCAGGTCCACCGGCCTGCGTCGGCATTGATTTCACCGACCGCAATGACCACGCAGACACAAAAGAGCACTCCCACAGCGCGGCGGTTACTCATTGTCCTTCGCATTAAACGCACCTTCCTTCCCATTTGTGCGCAAAGAGGCCCGGTTAGATGCTCCACCTCCTCATGGATACTCGACGCTCCCTATGTGATATCTGATCTTGACTCCACGCGCCTCTTTCAATTGTGTGCCAACCGAACTAACCCGATCCACGGCTATTTCCAATTCATTTGCATCCAGCCAAGCCACAAAAGGTTCATGTGTCCATGGTTTGCCCAGCGAAGGGGAAGAATATGCCGGACTATAATCAAACACCACCGTATCAAAACCGAATCCTTTTTTCTTGTGAAGCTTTACGGTCACGGAACACCAACCGCCGATGATGCCGCAGACTTTTTCCTCTATTATCGCCTCAATATCTCCCTGGTTCCAAACCGTGGTTCGACCAAAAGTGTCACAGCTGCGCCATTCCAATGTCACAACGGCTACAACAACCAGAATAGTTACTGTGGCAACCAGAATGCTCATTGCAATCAAGAATCTGCGGACCCATAGCCAAATACGCGCAAAATTCTTGGGCCATCCCTTCATAGACAACTCCACTTTGACCTACTGAGGCGTATCTACTGCACAAAAGGGGTCGGCTTGATGCGTGCGCTCAATTAAGGGGTCGCGTAAGCGGGCTCGGGCAATTTCCCCGAATCCGCGTCATTCCATCCGCGAGCCCACCAGGTGGATTGTTTTGTGTCACCAGCGTTCGAAGACAGAACGTGCGCATACAACCACCCCAAAAATTTTGTCTCCAGGAGAGAAAAGCCGGCTCCCCTCATGTAAACACCCACCCCATAATTCGATGCGTCCATATATGGATGAATAAAAAAGGATTCCTGCGTCTCTGAATCAAATTTTCTTTGAAAATCAAATGTCCCGAAGTGGCCTACAGCCTCCCAAGCTTTAATGAGGTCGTCCCCGTTTGCCTCACCAGCTTTATATACTTTGGACCAGTTTATTCCATCGGGGCCTTTCATTTCGCTGCCATCCCCAGCGTAGTAGATTGCCGTTTTATCCGGCTCACGATAGATATGTTTCACCGGTGGACGGTGCTCGTTGTCCCAAACGCCCCCCACCCGCTCGATCTCTTTTGCCCAGGCACGATGCACATTGTCCGAAATATCACGTCCCCATTCCACCCCTTTTTGCCGATAATTTTCTTCCTGCGGGGCCCCCTCATGCGTCCCCTGCGCGCTGTACGTCCGGCCCGACTTCTCAGTATAGCCTACCACATTCTTTTCTTTATCGACATTTGTGCTGGTATTTGTATCGTCCGCTGCTGAATTTTTTGTCAGGGCCCCATCAGCTAAACCGGCTTCCTGTGCTGCGCGTCGGTCAAAATCTCGGGGGGCGGGCGAGCCGCCTGGAATGGCAGTCCCCGGGCCGTTTTGCATTATGTCGCCCGCAGTGGGGGCGCCGCTCCTTTTTATGGCATCCGGCCCCAGAAGCTCCCGCCCCATAGACAGGATGTCCCCCGGACCGGGCAATTTATTGTCGTTGTCAGCCCGCCACTGGTCGATGCGTTCGGAAAGGCGCCCGGCAAAATCGTACAATTTCTCCCGCTCCTGCTGCGTTTGTGGATCGAGATTGTATCCGGCCCCGGCCAGTTCTCCTGACCGCGCCAGGATCGATACGGCCTTCCTGGCATCAACAGGTGTTGCGGCATCTGTGGCCTGCTGCTTTCGAATGCCTTCCTGTAGACCGCAAAGCCGTCTCCAGTCCGCCCTTGGCATCTGCCCGTGATATTGCATTAGATCGAGAGAAGCGAATTCATCGGGGTCAAGCGCCGCCTGCCCGCGCAAATTGTAGACCAGCCGGTCGCTTTCATCGGTTGGAGCCGGATTGTCCTTCTGTGCCGCCTTGCGCGCAAGAGCCGCCTCGAATCGGCCAATCTGCTCCGGATCGCTCTCATTGACCCGGTCGTAGACACCCTTAGAGGCAGGATCGGCAAATACCCGGTCGAGCGCAACGGGGCCGTTTGGATCTTCGATCAACCCCTGGAGCGCATCATGGTCCGACTGACCGATCCTTTTAAGGTTCGCTATGCCCGCCCCGACTATGGAATGAAGAATATTTAGCGCCTGCGCCCGGGCGGAGGGATCGTTCGGATAGCCGGCCGCAATCTGCTGCTCCCATCCGGGAAGGGCGGCCTCCAGCTGCGCTGCACTCCTTTGACCCGGAAGAGGGACGGCGGGCTTTATGGTCGCGGGGCCGCTTGGCAGTGGAAAACTATTTCCGCTCGTATCGACCGCTACAGGGGTACCATCCACGTTATTGTCGCGGCCCCCGCTTTCCGCCTGGACGGCAGCGTTTTCAGGGATTCCCTCGGGCGTCCCCGACATCAACCCCCCTACCACCCTGTTCGCTCTCCACACCTGGAGCGGGACCTTAAGGCGCTTTGCGATCTCAAGCTGCGCCGTGCCCGATATGTCCCCCAGCTTTATTCCGGCCTGGAAGACGACGTTTGCCCCTACAGGGTCTGTCAACGCATGCCTCGCTATAACATCGGCAT
The DNA here is from genome assembly GCA_035624985.1 of Syntrophobacteraceae bacterium. GTDB lineage: Bacteria > Desulfobacterota > Syntrophobacteria > Syntrophobacterales > Syntrophobacteraceae > SbD1. The sequence goes on from DASPQK010000073.1 coordinate 9,016, forward strand.
AAAGCTTATCGACCGCCTTCTGCGCGCGTTCACGAAATACTTCCCCGCTCTGGCCGGTCGCCAGACCGTAGCGTTGCGCTTCATCCAGGATGGCTTTTCGCGCCCCCTCGAATATCACCGGATCGTTGTACTTATCCGCCGCCTGATTGATGTATCGCTGAACGGTCGCTTCACTCGTCTGGGCCTGCCAATGCTTATTTTGCTCGTCGGCATATCTGGACATCCCGTCCAACTCTCTCCAAACACGCTGCCTGGAAAACTGGTCAAACAAGCGCTGCTGGGCCGGATTGGTCAGTGTGTCGCGGTATTGCCGCTGAAGGTCCTGCATTCGCTCCTGGTAGGCGGGATACTGATCGACGGCGTCCCTGCCCTGCAAGGCATAATATTTTTGATATTGGTCCCGGAAAGCATTCTCGAACCGATTCAGATGGTCATTCGCGGCTGTCTCGTTGAAAAACTGCCGGCGCAACAACACAGATTGGGTTGTCTGTTCCCCGGCACTTTCCGCCGCCTGGCCAAGTCCCTGGACTGCCTGCCCTACCTGAGCGCCAAAATCGGCAGGACTGGACTGAATATTGAAAGTACGCAGCTCCTCGGGCCTCGACCCCGGCTGTCCCGCCCCCGGCAGCACCGTCTGCACGAACATGTGGTCAGGTACCTGAATAGCCATACTCTACCCCATCAGTGTTTCCGGACCTGCCGGATTGGATGAAGACCCAAAAACACCCTGCAAATTGTATTGCAGCCACCGATTGACTAATTTCGGACAGGTGAATGTATGCACAATGTACCTTCACGGAATCCTGCCCTCCTTTTGCGATCGCTTTTCAACCTTGGTTTTTACTTCCGGGCAAACAGTATAGCCGGTGCGATTTCGCTCTGCCAAACGGCAGCCAGAAGCGGCAACCAGAAACGGCAATAGAAGCGGCAACCAGAAGCGGCAAAAAGCAGGAAAAGAAAAAAACTAAAAAATTTTGGCGGGCCAGTGAACGGCTGAGTAGGTTAATGGGGGAAGAGCGGGTCACCGTGCAGTTTCAATTTCGTCGAGGTTTCGCCCGGAATCGCTGTCGCCCTCGTGCTTACCGCACTTTGGCCTGAACCTCAGGTGACATGATTAGCATCGAGGCCGTCAAAAAGGCTGTCATGGCTGGAAATGGTAGGGGACTTTTTAGACGGAGTTGAATATCGGGCGGGGATGAACCCCATAAGCCCTTAAATAAGGATGAGGCACTACAAAGAAAAGGATCGTCATTCCGGCGAAAGCCGGAATCCGTGCGCCTGGGAGCAGGCGCGATCTGAGAGGTGCAAGTCCTCTCTCGGGAGATGTCCGCTCCCGATAGTCAAAGGTAACTGCGTCGCCGTGAGGCGGGGTGGAGAGCAACCCGAGACGAACATGCAGTC
>DASPQK010000074.1:0-8722 GCA_035624985.1 Syntrophobacteraceae bacterium
GTTTGTGGGATATCGGGATAGGCGCCTTCAGCCTGATGGCTGATCACTATCATTTATTAATTCATGTCCCCATGTGAAGGCCCGCTTTTTCGAGCAAAAGACCAACCCACAGGTACCCGGTTCGCGGTCTCTTGCCCCGGAAGTCCGACAGATTGTGCAGGCCGTGTGTTCCCATTACCGAATCAACGAGTCCGAGCTTGTCAAGTGCCGCAGGGGGCGATTCAACGAACCACGCGCGGTGGCAATTCACCTGACCCGCATACTGCGAAAAGACAGTTTCGCAGATATCGGTTCCATCTTCGGCCTCAAGAGCTATAGTGCTGTCGGGGCGGCGCTTGAATCCATGCGAAAGTGCCTGGCCTCGACCAAGGAACTGAGTGAGCGTTGCCGGCATATCCAAAAAATCCTGACAACTGGACAAACGGAGACTTGACCCCTTTCTTATCGATCCCCTGAATATCGTCGATTTATACCTCCTTTCCGCAAGTGCGCACGCAAAACTGAGCTGCCCCACCGAAAGGCCAACTTGTCGACAGGCGCTCAGCATGGCTATTCGTTTTTGCCTTTTTTACTTTTACCTTTTTCCTTTTTACTTTTGCCTTCCCCCATCGGGGGTTTTGCCTTTTTACCTTACAAGAGCGGCTCCATCATCCGCACCGGGAAAAAAAAGTGTTTTTGCACTTCATTTTTGTCTTGACATCGCTTCTTATACCGAAGTATAATGTTGCTCGGAATTGTGGCAACATGCCTTGAGAACCCGGGAACTCCATCATCAGGCAGCCGGGGAAGAACTCAGAAGATGAATAAAAAACTCATATCCTCTTGTTTTTATGACAGATTTTCAATAATTCCCGCTGTTATTCGCTGTTATTTCAGACGGCAAAATCCAAAACTCACAACGAAATCAACATCTTGCCCGGCAGGAGGAGTGAATTTCCCTGTATTTACAGCGAATGCAGCGAGAACCTCTCCCCGTCCATCCACTCCCCTCCGCTCCTCGATCCTTGTCCGGGGCCAGGGAAGTTGCCTTCTCTCTGATCACTCCCGCGCCTCGCATCGTTCGCTGTTCACCCTTCACGGTTCACGTTTCCCGCTTCACCCTTCACCCTTCACCCTTCACGTTTCCCGCTTCCCGCTTCACCCTTCACCCTTCACGGCTTACTGGAATGAGTTTCAGACAATGTCCGGGCTCTCGGTCTTCAGGGCTCTGTCTTCTGCCCTGCGTCACAGCAACTTAGGCAATATTTCCCCCGATTTTCCCAGGATTGAGGTGTCATAGAGATCCGAATAAGGGGTGGGTTCCAGGTTGATTTCCGCCACCCAGGCGCCGTTCTGTTTTGCCTGCGCTCCCATTGACGCGGCGGGCTGAACGGTCCCCGAGGTCCCTATCACGATCATGAGATCGCAACTCTGGACGGCCTCATAGGCAGCGTTGAGCACCTGTGGTTCGAGCATCTCGCCAAACCAGACCACGTGAGGCCGCAGAAGCGAGCCGCATGACCCGCAGGCCGGCAGTTTCGGGAGCCGAGTCCTGGGGTCCTCGGTGATCGCTCCGCACCGGGTGCACCGCACCTTCCACATGTTGCCGTGCAGTTCGATAATATTTTTGCTCCCGGCTTTTTTGTGCAACCCGTCGATATTTTGCGTTATCAGAGTGAAGCGCGGCAGGCGCTGTTCCATTTCAGCCAGGGCGAAATGTCCGGGATTTGGACTGCATGGACCGATCGTTTCTCTTCGCCAGTTGTAGAATTCCCACACCAGTTCGGGGTCCCTGGCAAAGCCTTCCGGCGTGGCGAGATCCACGGCGCGGTACTGCTTCCAGAGGCCGCCTTCCCCGCGGAAGGTGGGAACGCCGGATTCGGCGGAAATGCCGGCCCCGGTCAATACCGCCACATGTTTTGCATTCCAAAGCTTTTCTCTAAGCTCTTGCAGAGACATCCCCACCCTCACCTGAGTGCAGAAGGTCGTCAAAGTAGTCGATAGTCTTTTTAAGCCCTTCTCTTAATTGAACTTCAGGCTGCCAACCGAGTTTTTCCCGCGCGATGGATATGTCGGGCTTTCGCATCACGGGATCATCCTGGGGCAGAGGTTTTCGAACGAGTTCGGATTTTGACCCGGTCAACTCAATCACCATATCCGCAAGTTCAAGGATGGTGAATTCGATGGGGTTTCCAAGATTGACAGGGCCTGTAAAGCCTTTGGGGGTGTTCATCAGCCGGATGAGGCCTTCGATCAGGTCGTCCACATAGCAAAAGGAACGGGTCTGGTTGCCGTCGCCATAGATAGTTATCGGCTGCCCCGTCAGCGCCTGAACGATGAAATTGGAGACCACGCGGCCGTCGTTGGGGTGCATTCTTGGGCCGTAAGTGTTGAAGATCCTGGCCACTTTGATATCCATGCCATGCTGCCGGTGATAGTCAAAGAAAAGGGTCTCGGCGCAACGTTTTCCTTCATCGTAGCAGGAGCGCGGCCCTATGGGGTTTACGTTTCCCCAGTAAGTCTCCTTTTGCGGATGCTCGAAGGGATTGCCGTAAACCTCGGAAGTGGACGCCTGGAGAATCTTTATCTTGAGGCGCTTGGCAAGTCCAAGCATGTTGATCGACCCGTGCACATTGACCTTGGTGGTCTGAACCGGGTCGTTCTGATAATGGATAGGGGAGGCCGGGCATGCAAGATTGTAAATTTCGTCTACCTCGATATACAAAGGATAGGTTATGTCATGCCTCAGGAGTTCAAAATAAGGGTTGCTCAAAAGATCTACGATGTTTCTTTTGCTGCCCGTGTAGAGATTGTCTATACACAGAACGTCCTGCCGATCATTGAGGAGCCGCTGACAGAGATGAGACCCCAAAAACCCGGCTCCTCCGGTGACTGCACATCTTTTACGCAGATGCATGGTTGTCTTCCCTCTACAATTTGTTAAACAGATGATCAAAGTCCCTGAGTAGTGCCACTTGTTCCAAGATCGTTGGAGCGCCTTCAAGCCGTGCAATTATATCCATTTGTGACGCGTTTACAATCTTTTCCGAAAGCCCGGCCCCTTCGGGGAGTCGCGAGTTGCGCCCTGCGGGGAGAAAAGACAAGCAAAGCAACCGTTCGCCACGAACCATGCAGCGGGACAAAGCCACAATCGCAACTGGACCATGAGGACGTATTGGACCTAAGAATTAGGACCATTTTCGATAACGAACATTATCAAAGAACGTTTCTCAATAGACTTTGCGAAAAAACCACCGCTAAGAAGAGGGCCTTTTTTCAGCAACCTACCAGGGTCTGTAAAGCAGTTTCTGTTTGATATATGCAGGCCAATGGCCATCGGCTATCAGGAACTCCGTGCTTTACCATTCACTGCTCACCACTCACTGTGTTACGACACGGTGTCAGTTTTGCGATGAGAAGTGACATTTCAGTGACAGATGAATGATATTCATAGAGTGTATAGACTGCATACAACATGCAACATAACGAGTACCGCGCAGATACGACTTATCGTATAGAAATTATCAAAGAATATTCAGTATCGTCTATTGAATAAGTATACAATCCTAACATAAATAATCTCTCGTTTTACATTATAGACACTTGTACGCTTCTTTTTTCTTGACTTTATAACTATGCATAGACTAAGTTATTTACACTTTCAAAAACATTATGGAGTTATAAAGGTTTGCACACCTTACCGGCATGTTCGGTCTGAACGCGCGTCTTGCCGCGAAGTAGGGTCGTGGGCCAGCCTTGAAACGCGGACAAAGTGATGGAGACCGCGCAGAGATTAGCTGTTAGATGCGCCCCAGGAGCCTGGAGAGGCGTCAGAGAGGAACGACCTTCTTCGTAACCGGAGGGGTTGGACAGATGAAGATGAATATCGGTGCTGGTAGATTCGGTTTGGCGCTGGTTCTGTTTTTGGTGGTTCCGTTCCGGGCCAATTTGAGTCCTCCCGTTTTTGCCCAAAGCTATTCGCTCACCGACATTGGCGCGCTTTGTGGGCCGTCGTACAGCGTGGGATCGAAGATCAATAATTTAGGCCAAGTTGTCGGGGTATGTACTTTCCCTTACTCGCAGTACGTTCACTCTTTTCTTTATAGTAATGGATCCTTAACCGACGTAAACGAAGGGAGAATCAGCGGGGAAAAGAATGAGCATGGTAATATGGACTTTCATAGAAAGGTTAAACGATGAAGACGAAGATCAGTTTTTTGAGATTTTGAGTCCGATCAAGTAGAGCAAGCTCACCCGTATTGAAAAGGCAAAAGGATGAACATCAACACAGGATTTGGGCGATTTAGCTTCAGATTCATGCTCATTCTGTTTTCAATCCTTGCTTCCGGTCTTGGCGGAGTAGTCCTATGGCTAGTTAATTGGGGAGATGGAGCCGCCGCCTCGTCCGTACCCAATGACGGTTTTTTTTGGCCGAGTCCGTCAGCGCCAGGGTGTTGGGCAGCGGGAGCACCCTCAGCCGATTATGGGCTGATCTTCGGCTGTGAAGTTCCACTGGTCGTGATTGTGGACGGGGTGGTGCTAGAGGGAACCGTTCCAGGCATGTATAACGATGCTTGTTGGGGCGTACCATCCGGCTGGACTTCTTGTTACGGCTGGGCCGGGGCCTGGAATGGATGCACGGAGCACTGCGTAGCAATCGCATGGAACGCGAACAACTTGATCTTAGAGTCAAGTCTCCAGTATACCTTCGGAGTTTTTGGCTCGTCGCGCGTCGGTCCCGGCGACCCCGATAAGTCTAATTTTGAGGATGTGATTGATACCCGGGTCAGCAACGAGATTTGTATTGACTCCTCAGCGGATCTCAACATCGGTAATGTAAACCACTCACAACAGGTCGGACCTCTTCTATTCTCATACAATAGCCTCGATTGCACCAGTGGCCCACTTGGAACAGGTTGGACGCATGATTTCAATGTTTCAATTATCCTGAATTCGGACGGGTCAATGTATCTCAGGCGAAGTGACGGCGGCAGGCTCTGGTTCTCGCCTGTCGGCAATGTCTATTATCCGGACAGTAAGAGCGGCGACACTTCAACAATAGTCAAAAACTCAGACGGCTCCTTCACGCGCACCACAAAGTACGGCAAGATCTATAACTTCAACTCCTCGGGGCAGCTTACGAGCGTTATTGACAGAAATGGCAATACAACAACGCTCACGTATAGGGGAAGCAATCTGACCGGCATAACGGATTCGACCGGAAGAACGATCTGCCTGGGCTTAAGCAACGGGATGATTACAACCGTTACCGACTTTGCAGGCAACGTCTACAACGTGTCCTACAACTCACCCGGCCTCCTCTCCTCTATCGCCGACCCGCTAGGAAACACCTGGAACTTTCAGTACGATTCCAACAACCGGATGGTCCTGAAAACCGACCCCTCCGGCAACCCCGTCAGCTATGTCTATAATTCCACAACGGGGACGCTCACCTCCTCTACCGATCCGAATGGAAAGGCCATAAGCATTGTCTACAATTCCTCGGGCGTTTCCACCGTAACCGAAAAAGATGGCGGTGTTTGGGTCCATCAGTACGATCCTGTATATAATGTCCCCCTAAAGACCACAGACCCTTATGGCAATAATACCACCTACGCATACGACTCCAACTACAACCTTTTATCGATAACCTACCCGGACGGGACGTCCAAGTCTTATACCTACGACGGCAACGGCAACGTGCTCTCGGTAACCGATGCCGGGGGCAGGACAACGACACTCACTTACAACTCTCAAAACCGGGTAACCTCTGTCCGGGACCCCACGGGCGGAACGACTACTGTCACATACGACGCGAGAGGAAATCTCGCAACCTATGAAGACCCGACCGGGGCGATCACCCAGTTCCAAAGGGACTCGAAGGGCAACATCAGGAGCGTGACCGACCCGCTTAACCATACAACTCAATATGGCTATGACCAATACAACAACGTCACCTCCGTAACCGACCCGACCAACCTGACAATAAGCCTTGCCCGCGATATCCCGGGAAACGTACTTAGCCTCACCGACGTACTCAACAACACGACCTCCTTCGCCTACGATGCAGACAACCGGCTAACTGCGGCAGTGGACCCGCTGGGGAACGCCATAAGCTTAACCTACGATAAAAACGGAAACAGCAATTCGGTGACAGATCCACTGCAAAATCCCACGACCTACACCTACGACTATAGGGGCCGTCCGAGACAAAAGGTGGACGCTCTCGGCAAAATCACCACTTTTTCCTATGTAGCTACCGGGTGCCCCTCCTGCGGCGGGGGAGGGGAAAAGCTCACCTCTCTTACCGATGCGGTCGGTTCCATAACAAACTTTGCTTATGACCTGCGGGGGCTTCTTACAAGCATCACCGACCCGCTCCAAAAAATCACGAACCTTAGCTATGATGTTAACGGCAGGCCCTCAACCAAGACCGACCGAAACGGAAACACCCTAAAGTACGGCTATACCGCGACAGGAAAACTCTCGAGCATCACCTATCCCGATCAAAGCCAGGTCACATATTCCTATGACAATCTGGACAGGCTGACGGGGATGCAGGATAGCCTCGGACCGAGTTCCTTCAGCTACGACGGCGACGGACGGATAACGAGCTTTATCGATGCCGACGGATTCGGTCTTTCCTATGTCTATGACGCCGCCGGCAATATGATTCAGGTCGCCTACCCTGACGGAAGCCTGGTGACATACGCATACGATGCCGCAAACCGCCTGACAACGGTGACCGACTGGCTGAGCGAGCAGGCAACCTATGTTTACGACGGAGACGGGAGGCTCCAAACATTCACACAGTTTAACGGGATCCAGGCCACGTACACCTATGATGCGGCAAGCAGGCCGACCGGCATGGCGAGCAGCATTGCGAGCTACCAATTCGCACTTGACGGAAACGGAAATCGCGTTCAGTCGGCAGAAAGCCAACCCATTGCGCCGACAGCCTACAATGGAGTTTCGGCAGTCTACACTTACAACACTGCGAAGGACCGCCTGCTCTCAGCCGGGCTTTTGAGCTACTCGTATGACAACGAAGGCCAGATCGCGAGCGCGGGTTCAACCACCCTCACTTTCGACTACAACCACCGGGTCACGGCAGTCGGGAGCGACACAACGTTTTCCTACGACGGGCGGGGCAGGCGGTTGATAGCAACCAGGTCTGGAGTAACCACCCTCTACATTTACGACCCGTGGGGAAATCTCGTTGCCGAGGCGGACAGCTCGAAAAACATTACCCGCAAATACATATACGGCAAGGGTCTGGTGGCAATGGCGACATCAGCCGGCCGGTACTGTTATCATTTCGACGGCACGGGCAGCACCGTTGCGATCACCGACATGAACGGCAACATTGTCAACAGCTATGCTTATGAGCCATTTGGAGCTATCGTTAGCCAGCAGGAAACCATCGCCCAGCCATTCAAGTTCGTTGGCCAATATGGCATCATGGCCGAGCCGAGCGGCCTTTACTACATGCGGGCAAGATACTATGACCCGAGTGTGGGGAGGTTTATAAGCGAAGACCCGATTGGGTTTGGGGGTGGGGATGTTAATCTGTATGCGTATGTGCTAAATAGCCCTGTCGAGTGGATCGACCCTCGTGGCTTGGAGGTAGACGAGCCATTTGATGGGGAGGCTGTCCCTGGTGGGATTCACGGTCTAGTCGGCGGCGGTGGGAGCGGCTTGGGTGGTGAAGCACCCGTCCCGGCAGGGTCTTTTTCCATTCGCGTTTGGACAGGGTATCCAGAAGGGCTGCCTATGCCCGGTGGACCCTTTAGGATTGTTGAAGGGCCGGAGTACCAGGCTGCCCGAGATGCCGCGAATCAGGCCAACAGCGCAATGCATGCTGCCGATCCTTGTCTAGCTGGTAAGCAAATTCATGAAATTCACCCAGTCAAATTTGGTGGGGATCCGGTCGATCCAGCAAATAAGATAGCCCTCGATCAACTGCAGCACAGTACTTTAACTAATTGGTGGAATGAGTTATTGAGATATCTACAGAATTTATAGAGGCTTGGTGATGACGCAACTCCGCATTGAAAGATTACTCGATGGATTCCACTGCAATCCACCTGCAAGCGATTCAATGGTTAAGGCCTTTGGGCTTAGATCGGGTTTACAGCTTCCACCTGATTACATCGATTTTCTAAAAATAGCAAATGGTGGGGAAGGCTTTATCGGCAAGCGCTTGTACTTGATTCTTTGGAAGATTGAAGACGTTCTTAGTTTTAATGTCGCCTACAAAGTCGATGATTACGTACCGGGCCTGATTTTGATTGGATCGGATGGAGGTGGCGAGGCATTCGGTTTTGACAAAACCATGTCACCTTGGCCAATGGTGCGGGTTCCACTCATAGGGATGGATCGTAGTTTGATTCAGGTGATAGCACTAAACTTCGTTTCATTTTTGGAATTTTCTTATCGCAGCGAATGAAAGAACAACGCTTACAGACCACGTACACCAATGACGCAGCAAGCAGGCTGACCGGCATGGCGAGCAGCATAGCGAGCTACCAATTCGCACTTGACGGAGACGGAAATCGCGTTCAGTCGGCAGAAACCCAACCCATTGCGCCGACAGCCTACAATGGAGTATCGGCAGTCTACACTTACAACACTGCGAAGGACCGCCTGCTCTCAGCCGGGCTTTTGAGCTACTCGTATGACAACGAAGGCCAGATCGCGAGCGCGGGTTCAACCACCCTCACTTTCGACTACAACCACCGGG
>DASPQK010000075.1:0-9032 GCA_035624985.1 Syntrophobacteraceae bacterium
ATTAACTTCCAGATGGTATTTGTTGGTGTTCAGTCCGCGATGACATGCGCCTTTCCCCGCTCCTTTTACACGTGGTAACCAAGTTCCATTATCGGCGGAACGCAAGGGGATGTCAAATTTCCGCAAAATAGCTCGGGCAGGCTCAGCTCTTTTGTCTAAGGCGGCAACCAAGTGATGAGCCTCATGACCTGGTGGCCGGGGATATCCGGCAGCTTCAAGGCTTTTAGCCATTCTTCGATAAGGCTTGGGCACTGATTCTGAAATGGCAGTCTCGGCTTCCCTAACATCTTCCCCCTCGGATGCGGGTGAGCCTTCAGAGCTTTTCTCTCCCCTTTGAGGTTGCTCGGGTTCAACTGGTTCTTTGCCCACTTTATCAGTTTCAGGGGAACCATCAGCTACACTTTTTGTCTCCTGTGGGCCGGCGTCCTCAGCGCTCTTGAACAGCCGCCCCTGCCGCTGCTGTTGCCGCATAATCTCGATCTGTTCGTCGGTTGCAATGATCCGGTCCATTACTTCGCGCACCTCGGGGGACACCTCAATCGGGGTCCCGGCCACTTGAGAGAGCCCCAGCATCTGCCGTCCCCTGCCGGCCACTCGTTCATAGATGCGTTTGAGCCACATCCGGAAAGCATCAAAAACCGGTTGCAAACCCGATGAAGGCGCCCGCCCCTCCATGAAATAAGCCTCGCCATGCCGGGCAAAAAGCTCGTGCAGCGGAGTCATAAGCGCCATACGAACCGCGCTGTCACCCATATCCAGCCCTAAATCTCCGGCAAACTGGCCAAAGAACTTCGGACCGGACTCAACGTCCTGCCCAAGATACTGTGCGGCCCTGCGGTAGGTGTCTACACGCGCCTGCGCTTTGGGATCGTCGGGATTTGCCCGCAGCGCCGCCTCCGCATCTTTTTTTGCCCTCAAAAACTGGCTGTGCATCTCGTCGGCACGAGACGCCCACCAGTCTTTGAGTATGTTTAGATTATTTGCCGCGCGCTCTGAGAAAGCGGAATCATGAATCAGTTCTTCCAGCCAGATATGCACCGCCTCATGAAGGAAGCTCGACCTGTCTTTCAAGGCGAACAAGTTGATTATATGCGGCCCGGTTCCGTATCCCTCAGAGGGAAGAACAAGCGACGCCCGGCTGCCCATCTTACGTAAACGATCGCGCTGCTCATAATAGGCCTGATCCAGTTCAGGTTTGACTTCCTCATCGCCCGGGAGTATGTTTTCGTCCATGGAGGAGGTGTCCGGGGTAACGTCCCCGCTTCGAAAAGCGGGGCTCGGGTAAGCCGGGGAGCCGCTGGCGCCTAGGCCCTTCTCCTGATTCTCTCTTAGTTTTTCCCTTTCAACCCAACTCTTTACCGCCTTTTCAGAATCTTCGAAGAAGGTCTTGATAACCAAACGTTCACCTTTTTTCCCCACGGCGTGCTCGGCTACTACAACCGTTCCCCTCCCATTATGAAATGAAATAAATGCAATGGGCGTTCCGCCATAACTCACTCTTCTCGGATCTCCGGGCAATACCTCCTGAGCATTAGCCATTACGTCAAAGAGATCATGCCAGCGATCAGCCGTCATATTGGGGTGGTCGGTGTTTACATGCTTGACTATATCTGAGGGCAAAACGACATTTGATCCGCCGATCTCTTTTCCTATCTCGTTGCGAATCTTTGTTGCTATGGCCTCAGCAATCGGTCCGTAATCGAAGTAGGATTTCTTTGCTTGTGGGTTTTTGAGCACATCGCGAACAAACTCAACCGGGTCGGTCTTGGGACTGCGATATAAAGCCGCCGCCTGATTCAGTACATCTCCCGCCCCCTGCTCGCCTTCCCCCCTTACCACCCACCGGCTCTTCCGGTAAGCCTCCCATGCGTTCTCGAAGGTCCCCTCACTATATTCCGCCCTGGTCGCTTCCTGAGCGGCCACGATTCGCGCGTAGGCATCGGAGGTCTTAGGATCGTATCCGGCACTTATAAGCTGCGGATACAAATCGTTATAGACCCGCCGCATCGGCTCATCTTCAGCCAAGCCCTGCCGGTAATTCTCCGAAAACTTCCGCGCCGCCTCCGCAAATTCCCGTGTCCGCGCGAGCATGGCCGGCACGTCCAGAGCTTCCCGCAGAGTCATTCCATCCGGCCGTACACGCACATCTGGAAGCAGCTCGTTAAAAGCATCGGTCCCCGCAAGCCTCGATACAAAATCCGCGCTCGGGATAACAATATCGCCTTTTGTCGCAGTCGCCTCCCGGAGCTGCTGGTCGCGGTCAGGCAGCCATCCCAAAAGCCGATCGTGTCGAGGATCGAGTCTCAGCGGATCATACACGCCGGCTTTCTGATAAAGCGTCATGACCGGGTCGATGCCCACCATCATGTTCTCGATGGACGTCCCCTTCGTCCGATCCCGCATAAAATCGATAAAGGTTTTAAGGCTCCGACTTCTGGTCTTGCTTTCACTCACACCGTTGGCCAGGTCTCTCAGGGCCTGTGCGTCGATATGAGCATGCCTGGCCCGTAGGCTGTCGCCAATAAATCGCATCCCGGCCCCCGGAATTTCCAGGAGCGGGAAAAGCTCTGCCCCTTCGATCATCGCGTCTATTAGCTGCTCTTTGAATTGTTCCTGCTGTGCGGGATCGGTCAGAATCGTGTTAAGATTCGGGGTGACGAACCTCGCCGCCTGCTCGCCGGCCATGTTCGCCACGGTCATCATGCCGTTTATGGCGGCGCCCGAAAGTCCGGATTTGGCGATAGCGCCGGCAAGATTGCCAAGCGCAGCAGTTATGGTCGGACGTTCTACCGCGTCCTCAAGTGTTCGGGTAACGAGCGCCGCAATCCCTGCCTGCGTAGTTTCAGTGACATGCTCGCCCCCCGCCCTCGCTAGAAAAAAAGTGATCGCGCCCGCCGTTGCAGCCCCCAGATATTTGGCAGGTTCGCTCAAAGGCTGCCCGGCATTGTCCTTTGCCTTATCGAGCGCCGCATAGGTGTTGGCAGCCGAAGACCTCGCAAAATCAGCCCCCATGCCCCACATAAAACCGCCAATAAATCCGGGAATCGCCCCAACTCCACCTACAGCCGAACCTGCCGCTCCACCGGCAACGCCGAATACGGTCGCGCGCTCCGCGCTTTTCTCAAGACCGCGTCCAAAGCCCGTAGCCCGTTGCAAATACCCCCAGCCGCCCGGATACTGCGGAAGAGCCGCAAGCTGGCCCTGTATCTCGGCTTCCCGTTTTTCATCTTCGGGATAAGGAGCATGCAGCATCTTGCGGGTGTTGATCCAGCCGATTTCATCCTCTAAAAGCGCCCGGCTGTTGCCGGATTCAAGGCTCTCTGCAAGCTTCGAGACCGCCTCCAGCTTATCGAAATCATCCAGCGCCATCCTCACCGCAAGAGGATTATCCGCAGCAAGGTTTTGAAGCGCAGGATTTTGCGCCGTTATTTCCCTGTTCTTCCGGATCTGCAATTGCTGCTCAAAACTTGGCAGGTCCGCTTCGACAACCGGCTGCGGCACCCCCAGCTCATCGGCCACCGCTTTCGCCCTAGCCGCAATGTCCGGATTTGCCCCCTGCGCCTGAAGCATGTTCGCTGTCGCGTCATTTTGCCGCAGATCGTGTATGGCTCTAAAAAGTTCGCCGCCCTGGGAAGAAGGCGGCAGACAATCGTTCAACGAAGAAAGAGCATCATAGAGTTCGCCCATCAAGAGTTCCTCTTAAATTAAAAATGCCTTGGCAGACCGCTCCTTTGAAATTACGGAAGAAGATATTGTTGCAAGCGCTCTCCTGTAGACATCTCCGAAGCAGGTCCTGGAGACTGCGAAGATGTCGCCTGCGGTCCCGCCGTCCTACTCACGGGAATAAGCCTCAATGAGTTCTGCCGGATTAGGGCATCGATTCTGCGAAGCACCTCCTTATCTCCCGGGTGCAGCCTAGTGGCGAAATAGAGCTGATCCAGCTCGCCCGGAAACGGATCGCGTCCGTAAGCTTTCTTAAAATCATCGGTATATCCAGGTACCTGTTCTTGAGGCATCTTTGCCCGCGTCTGCTGCCCGGGTGTAAGTTGATAGACTGGGACCTCCTCTTCCCCCCAATATTTCCCCGGTACTTTAACTTTCCGGATCAGATCGTTTGCCATCTCTCTAAGCTCGATGTTTCTGGGACTCCGCTTATTTGCCTCTTCAAATTCATTGAGTCCCTCGGCAAATCTGCTCACAAACTGCTTGTAATCTCCTGATTGCTCGTTGGAAGGTTTGAAAGGATCATATATTCCGTATGCCTCGACTAAATCCTGCACCGAACCCAGCGCATTTTTGAGCGTCCAGTTATGCGCCTCCTCGGCGGCCCGATGAACTAGAATCCCTTGCCGCATTTCAAACAGCTTATTTAAGCCCGATAGCGGCACATTCTTATATTCGTCCATGAGGTTTCGCTTAAGAAAGGTATCCTGATCAGTTCGCGCCTCACCGGCTAATTCATAAAATCTCGCAATCGTTTTTTCATTGATGGGAGTAGCCTGCTCGCCAGCCTTTTTCGCCATCGCTTCATTAAAAGAAATGACAACCTTCGGATTAGCGTCCCGGACCCGGTTGTATATTTCCTGGTTACCCGGCACAGAAAGAACTGCCTGCAAATCCCTAGGTCCATTTGGATCGGCATAAATCCGCCACAGAGCGTTCTCATCCGCCTGCGCGACCCTTTTCAGTGTAGCAACCTGAGCGTTCACCGTCGAATGCAGCATCCCCAGCGCCTGAGCCTGCGCTACAGGATTGTCGGCATACCTTGCGATTACCGCCTTCTCCCACTCCGGAAGCGCCGCTTCGAGGTCCTCAACCCTCCATTGACCGCGCGGAGGCACGGCAGGCCTGATAAAATCGCCGCTTTGCTGCGGCACCGTCTGACCGCTTAGATCGGCAGTCATCTGCGAGGAAGCCGGGACCTGAACAGAACCGGACGTCCTGAAACTTGTCCCGGATTCAATCTTTACTATTTCTCTTCCCAAAGCCTCTGTCGGAATCTGAGTGATCGGAGTATCCGGGCTGATTCTCAGCGCGCCGGCAACCGTTTTGGCATACCATTGAGGATCATTCTTGTCACTCGCCGGAGCATATTTATTGATGAGTTGCGAAAGAGTGTATTCCGGATGGTCGCGCTTGTCGATCTCGATTTGTCGAAGTTCAGCCTGCCAGCCGGCTTCAGGGGATTCAAATTTTGCCCAGTATCCGCCCCCGGCCTTCGGTTCACCCTGAACGGCCCCGGGTTGATTTGCCCACATCAGATTACCGGGATTATTATGCACCGTGGCGATTCTGGCAGAAGGACTGATTTGCACCTCGCCGGGTGGCAGCATCTGAAAACTGCCGCTTCCCACCAGCCCATTTACAAAGTTCCGCGCATCCCATATCTGTAGCGGATTCTTCAGGTGAGATGCGATCTCAAGCTGCGCCGTGCCGGATATGTCCCCCAGCTTTATTCCAGCCTGGAAGATGATGTTTGCCGCTGCGGGGTCCGTCAGTGCATGCCTCGCTATAACATCGGCATAAAGCTTATCCACTGCCTTCTGCGCACGCTCATGAAATACTTCCGCGCTTTGTCCGGTGGCCAGACCGTAGCGCTGCGCTTCATCCAGCATGGCTTTTCGCGCGCCTTCAAAAATCACCGCGTCATTGTACTTATCCGCCGCCTGATTGATGTAGCGCTGCACCGTCGCATCACTTGTCTGAGCCTCCCAGACCTTGTTTTGCTGGTCGGCATACCTGGACATGCCGTCCAACTCTCTCCAAACACGCTGCCTGGAAAACTGGTCAAACAAGCGCTGCTGGGCAGGATTGGTCAAAGCGTCGCGGTATTGCCGCTGAAGGTCCTGCATTCGCTCCTGGTAGGCGGGATACTGATCGACGGCGTCCCTGCCCTGCAAGGCATAATATTTTTGATACTGGTCCCGGAAAGCGTTCTCGAACTGATTCAGATGGTCATTTGCGGCTGTCTCGTTGAAAAATTGCCGGCGCAGCAAAACAGACTGGGCTGTCTGTTCCCCGGCCCTCTCCATCGTCTGGCCAAGCCCCTGAACTGCCTGCCCTACCTGCGCGCCAAAATCGGCAGGACTGGCCTGTATCTGAAACGCCCGCAGCTCCTCGGGCCTCGACCCCGGTTGCCCCGCCCCCGGCAGCACCGTCTGCACGAACATGTGGTCAGGTATCTGAATAGCCATACTCTACCCCATCAATCCTTCCGGTCCTGCCGGATTGGATGAAGACCCAAAAACACCCTGCAAATTGTATTGCAGCCACCGGTTGCTTACAGACGACGCGCCCCCAAGCAGACTCGACCCCATCCCAAAATAGCCCGCCGTCGTATCCCAGCCGGCCTGCGCGCTATAGAGTCCCGCTTGCGCCTGGTAACTTTCTGCGCCGATAAGGGCATTTCGACTCGCCATCTGAGAGTTGTACCTGATGGTCAACTCATCCAGCGCGCCCATCTCAGCTGTGCTCGCGCGCACGTCGAGCGCCGATCCCGTATTGGGCGCTACGCCGCTTGCGGCCTGCTGAGCCAGTATGCCGCCCATTTTCTGCCCGGTCTGCAGCTGCTGGTTTTGCTGCGCCACCTGGCCCTGCTCAATTGCAAGCTGCGCATTTTGCCGCTCGATGGCGGCATTATTGGTCGCGACCTGAGCCATATAATTAGCGCTCGCCGCCTGCGCCTGGCCCGATTCTACCGCCCCGACAGCCGATACTCCCGACCCAAGAGCCATGGCGCCGAGTGCAACAGCCCCTAAACCCATCTCAAACTCTCCTCATCTCGAACCGATAAAACGGCATATTGTACGGCCCAAAAGGGACAGGGCTTCGGTCCACCTCGAACCCCACCCACTTCAGCCACTTGACGGCCGGCTGCCGAACATCTATCCAGCCTGCCAGCAACGGGAAAATATCCAGCATTCGGGCTAAATATGGTTTGGTGAGTCTTGCTAAAGAAGGTCCGTGACCGCGTAGATCGTCTGTCCCCAAAAGCCATGGACAACCCATGCCGGCCAGGGCATCCAGGAGCGTTACGCCAAACATGCAAACAGGCTTGCCTCCGGCACTCAGCCCGGCATGCAAGTCCGAAGTATCTTCAGGGTCTCCGGAACCGGGGCTGAGTGCCGGAGGCATTTCCATCGCCGTCCATGCCGCAATGGAAGCTTCCAGGGACTGCTCCAGCGCCTCCCTCGGTCCCAGCCCGCATGCCGCGCATTCCTCCACGTCCGCCTTCCGCAGATGGCCGGCCAGGTAATCGATATGGTCTTTATGAGCAGGGATTATGAGCCCCTTCACCCCTTTTCACCCCGGTTTTCAACAGCCATTTTTACGAATATCTCCGGGTCGATACGATTGATCTGGCCTGTCAGAAAATTGCCAACGTCGCGCCTTCCTTCATTAAAGGCCATGATGAGGGGATCGGTCGAAAAGGAGGAATGATACACTCCGCAGCGGGTGAGCAGGTCCCACATCCACATGCGGCCCGCGGGCTCGCACAGAAATTTTCGGAGCGCTGCCTTCGATTGCAACTCGCGGGTCTTTAGCTTTTCACGCCGTGATTTGACCTGATCGGAATCGCCGCAATCATAAGGTTCCCGCTTCTTTTCGTCCGTCATCCCAACTGCCCTCCGCCGATATTTCCGAGCATCTTTTGCAGCGCGTTCTGCCCTCCGCCCACATCCGTCTCGCTAAGCGTCTTCGCGCCCTGCACCCCCGCCATGGCCATTTGCGCCTGTTGAGCAGCCTGCATCTGCTGGAGACGCAGCTTCCTCACCCTATCGCGCTCTTCCTTGGCCACAAGCAGCTTCTGCGTCACGGTAAGCAGGTCCGCGTACTCCCTCACCGCTTCGTCGAAATTGACGTTGTCCAACGCCTCGGGCTTCGCCGCAGCGAGGTTTCCCACAAACGCCACAAGCCGCTCGATGCCGGTCGTGCCTGTAGACTTCTGGGCATCAGCCAGCGCGGAGATTATCTCCACCTCGAACGGCTTTCCCCGCATCTTAGGAGACGAAGGCGGAAGCGCTCCGGCCAACGCCCCATTCCTGACCCCCTTTACCCGGCTCATGATTGCGAATACGCGTTCGATAAAAGGATTTATCAGCTCGAACTGAGACCTCTCCAAAAACGGCCCCAGCATCAGCATCTTTTCCTGCTTGCGCTCGATGATCTCGGTTGCGGTCCTGACCGTGTCGAGTTGGGAAATCATGAGCCACAGGTCCGCGAAAAACGCGCGGTTTATGCGCTCTTCGCACTTGGCGATCTTTTCCTCGGCGCCCCTGATGTCCGGAGGGACCTGGTAGGCAGGCTTAAAGCCGCTTCCCTGAAGGCTTGCCACGTAAGTGACGCCGCCCGGCAGCAAACTTGCAGGCTCGTTTTTCATCGAAACATCGGCCACCATGGGAGGATTCAGCACTTTATCAATTGCCTGGGCAACACGTCGCTCCAGCTGCTGGAGCATCTTCGAGGAGGCCAGCGCGTCCATGCCGGGGCTTCTTCCGTAAGAATCGTTTCCGACCGTATGCCACCTGCACGCGATAAACGGGCATTCGTGATAGCCTTTGAGTTCGAGTATCAGGTTCTGACTTTGCCCCCACTCCCAGATGACGGACCGAAACTTTCGGCCTCTAAGCCCCGGCATCTGCGGCGCGCGGTCGTCGTTGGGTTCGATCGCATGGGCCACGTTCACTTCTTTATCGAGCTGGCCGGACTTATAGAGCGACTCGACCTGGGGACTCCAGTTCGCACGGGGAAACCTCTCGCTTACCTGACCCACCGTCAGCACGTATTCGCGATAAAGCGTGTCGATTTCGTTCTGACCCGAGGACGCCAGATAATACTCGCCCGCGGTCAGAGGTTGACACCGGATCATGTCAGCGGGGTCCTCGTCGACCAGCATCACCCCGGTCCCAAAGCACCCCAGTTCCTCATAGAGCACGTGGAGCGCATTGTAAGCGTTGCTCTGACTGAGCACTTTCAGAATTGCCTTCGTTACTTCGTCGAGCCAGAGCTTCACCTCCAGGTCGTCAGAGACT
>DASPQK010000076.1:0-29794 GCA_035624985.1 Syntrophobacteraceae bacterium
GGCGGCGGTAAGGACCTGATCCACATGGCCGGGGTACATCTGCCTCATAGAGATGATGGCGATAAAGCGCCCGGCAGCTTCAGGCGGACAGTAAACGGCCTTGAGTCCTGGGATCTTCATGGCCAGCAGTTGCTCCCAAAGAGCGGCCCCGTAAGCAAGCGACAGTGTCATGTGAGTATCGGTCACCGCGCGTCCCACGGTTGTGCCCCAGAAAATGGGATTGCTACGGAAGGTGATGCATTTGACATCGACAAAATTGCGGGGATCCGTACCCACACCGGAATAGTAGCCGGTGTATTCGCCAAAGGGTCCTTCATCCATAAACTTGTCGGCATCGACCTCCCCTTCCACCACGATCTCGGCATGCGCCGGGATAGGCAGATCGACAGTCTCCCCACTCACCACCTCCACGGCTTCACCACGTATCCCCCCGACATAGTCGTATTCCGACTGAAAGGCTGAAATACGGGCAGCCCCGAGGATAAAAAGCAGCGGGTCACATCCTACTACTATAGCCACCGGCATTGGTTTCTTCATAGCCTGATATTTCTTCAGCATGATGTCGGAATGCTTGCCCTTGATAAACTGCGTGCCAAGCTTGTCTTTTCCAAGCAACTGAGCCCGATATGTTCCCAGGTTCACCCAGTCGCTCTCAGGGTCTTTGGTGATGAAAAAGTGAGCGGTTCCGAAAAAGCGGCCGCCGTCTAAGGGATAGTATTTGGGCGCTGGAAACTGGAAAAGGTCGACATCCTTGCCCATCATGATGTTTTCTTTACAGGGAGCCTGGCTCTTGTCTACCCACTTTGGCGGAATTTTCTTATCTCCCACCTTTGCCCAGGCTGCGTAAAGATCGGTCAAAGTGGAACCGAGGGGCTCTCCCATGATCATCGCCAACCGCTGGGTAGTCCCACATACGCTCGTAATTATAGGAGTCTTGTATCCCTTGACGTTTTCAAACAAAAGGGCCGGGCCCCCTGCTTCCTCGTTGAGTTTGGCAATGTGGGAGAGTTCCAGGTTCCAGTCAACTTCTGCAGTGATACGTTTTACCAAACCTAACTCCAAACCCTTACTTACGAAATCTCTCATGCTCTTCATTCGTTTCTCCTCGCATTCAATATCCATGGGTCTTCCAGAGCGCACGTCGATGAGTTTGCCGACTGGCGCCAGCTAGGCAACCTCTTCGTTATCAATAAGAACAAGCTCTTCGTACTTTTCAAATATTCTATCGGGCTTAGCTGCCACAATCTCTTGCCTCTGGTTCTCCCCGTTTGTAATGATCATCACCCTGACTTCAGCATTGCGTGCGGCATTAATATCGTCGAGACTGTCTCCGACGAAAATGGTGCGATCCTTTCTAACTGCCGTTTTCTGCAGTATCAGGTTTATCCCGTCGGGACTTGGTTTGAGACTGGGAACGTCGTTACGGCTCAGAGCAATGTCGAAGGAGGCGTCCAGGCCTAGTTTGGACAGCGCTCTGGCAAGGGTCCTGCCCCCGACGTTGCTTACCAGCGCAGTCTGAATGCCCCGCTTCTTAAGAGAATTCAGGAAATCCTCAACCCCGGGTCTTATATTCCAGCGCGCCAGGGCATCCTCGTCATAACTGTCGTAAATACGGCCGATCGCATCACGCACATATTCAGGCTGCAGTCCAATTTCAGGCGCCGCCTGCATGGCTTCAATCAACAGGGTGGAATATTTTCTGCTGCAGATCTGAGTCTTTGCAAAACCCATCTCCCACAGTTTTTCGAGGGCGTCCCGGATCGCTTCGGAAAGCTTCCACTGGAAGTCAACCAGTGTGCCCTCAAAATCAAAGATCACCATATCGAGATTTTCAGTAATATTGGACATTTCCTAGTGGATCTGATCAGCTTGCGAACCCTTGCGGCGTCCCTTAAATACGCGGGAGCCAATGGGATCTCATGAAAACGAGAATCGACTCTCAGACGAAAGTCATCATTGGGCCGCGGTCAAAGGCCCCTCTATCTTGTGCCGATTGAGATCTTGGTCGGCGTGGTGCCTTTTTCTATAAGCATTTGCATGCCGGTCTTCTGCCCCAGCAGCGGGACTTTCTCTTTCTTGGCCCAGACGCTCTCCGGTCTCGTCTGCACCAGGTAAGTGTTCTCGGGAAAAGGGAGGTTTCTTGAAATAACCCACTCCGAATCCTGAGGACACTTGAAATGCGCCTCGAGCTTCTTGGCCATCCTGGCCAGCTCAAGTATCTCTTTGTCTTCGAGGCATGGGACCATTTTCATCTCCTCCGGCAACTCCTTGTACTCCATTTGGCCGGTCTTATCGTTGTAGGCGAACTCCATCTCCTTGCGTGATATGGTCCTATCCTCTATCTCGAGCATGACTTTATCTACCAGAAATCTGTCCGGATTTATCGAGCCTGAGACCACGGCTTCACCCAGACCCCAATTCCCCTCAATAGCTACTTTCGATTCGTCGCCGGTGACCGGGTTCAGGGTGAACATGACGCCCGCAGCCTTGGCGTCCACCATGGCCAGAACAGCCACCCCTATAGGATCGTATTCAATAGGAAGGCCCAACCTCGCCCGTGCAATGATGGAGCGGGTATTGAACGTGCTTGCCCACACTCGGATAATATTATACACAACATTTTCCGGACCTTTTACACACAGGTAGGTCTCGTATTGCCCCGGATGGCTGAGCGGACCGGCCGAGCGGGTGGCCACAGGCGCATCTTCGCAGCAGGCGCGCCCACACAGCACCGCGTAGTGCTCTTTGACCATCTTCTCCATATCGGCGGGCATCTTCTTCGATTCCACGATAGCCCTGATCTCTTCCGAAGCCTTTTCAAACTTGACGCTATCTTCGAGTTTGTGAGGATCTGCCGAGAACGAACGGAGGTATTCAATGACATCAGCCTTCGCACCCGACTCGTTCATAAACCTCGCATAAGCATCAACGCTCATCGAAAAACCCGGTGGGACACGAAACCCTGCTTTGGTAAGCTCCCCAAGGTTCGCGCATTTTTTACCGACAACGTCGTTATGCTCCTGGCATACTTCTTCCAACCAATAGATACACTTCAATTCCATTTCTTTGCACCTCTTTAATAGCAGTCAGCCGGAAGGGCCGACCAAGCCTTAAGCAGAAAGCATGGAGCAGAGCCTGCCCCCGCAGTCCCGCGCTTTGCGGGATTGGGCGGGGGAAGCAGGAAGAAAAACCGCTTGGCTATTGCCTCTCGCCGCCCCGACCCGCTTCTCGCTACTGCCATCAGGCCCGCCCTTCCGGAATGACCTCTTTTAATAACGCTCTCAGGCCCGCTTCAAAATGGTGACCGTGCCGGACGTGCCGTCGACCCTCACGGTGTCGCCTGTCTTTATGACGCTGGTGGCGTTCATGGTTCCGGTAACCGAGGGCAAATTATACTCCCTGCAAACAATGGCCGCGTGACAAGCTATTCCGCCAATATCGGTGACCGCCGCCTTCACCTTCGTGAAGACGGGCGCCCACGAAGGACTGGTTGACGGAACGATCATGATCTCGCCCTCTTTCAGGGTGGGTATTTCCGAGGCGAGCATGAGCACCCGTGCAGGCCCCTCGGCAATGCCGATTGAAGACGCAAACCCTTTGAGCTCCGTGACCTCATCAGCCTTCACCGCAGCAGCGCTCAACCATTGGGCTACCGTATCGGTCTGGATTCCCCACAGTGAAATGATGAAAGGCTCGGCAACCTCGGCCGGCGGGATACCGAGGGCAGGCGCCGGCGGCCATTTGGCGGCAGCCGCCAGTATTTTCTTGCGCTTCTCCACTTTAGCCTTCCAAGTCGTTCCTCTGGTCGGCACACCCTCGCCAAGGGCCCACGCCGTGGCAACATCCTGGATCAGCTCCGGCACTTCAAACTTGTTGAAAAGGAATATGTCGTCCACCTCATCAATAGCGCCCCGTTTTTGAAGCAGAGCGCCAAATTCCCGGACCTTGCCAAACCATATGGTGTGCATCCAGTGCTCGACCCAGAAGATGTGGTCTTCCGCAAACCTGTAAATGGTTCGGATGGTCTTGTACGCATCATCGAAGGACTTCCTGTCCTCATCGGTCTTTATCAATTCCCGGTATTCACCGACGATCCTGTTCCTTTCCGCGCTGATAGCGTCGTAGGACCTTTCAATCTTCTCTCCCTTGTCCAGCCGTTCGATGTAGCTCTTCAGGTAGGCGAGAGGCACATCCATTTGAGTTATCCAACTGCCCTCGTGGTGGTACCAGCCGCCGCCGCACGACACGTAGAACCAGGGGTCCTTCGCCTTGTCCAGTTCTTCGAGCCAGGCCAATCCGGAGTCAAACTTATTCAGGCTCGCTATCTTTTCATCAGCCGTAGCATCCGACTTTAGCACCTGAGCAACTGCCGGGCGGGCGTGGGCACTCCGGGCAAGTTTGCAAAGCTCCTCGTCAGGCCTGAACATGTCAGCCTGCGCCCCGGCCACCATCCTTCCCAGCGTGCTGTCTTTGATGCCGGGAAAGAGCTTTCTTGCCGTATCGAGGAACATGACATAGGAGAGGTAAGTGATATTGAGATATTCAAAGTGCATCTGCCATGACTTGAATATGAGGCTGACGGCGGTATTCCACGCTTCTATGAGCCTGTAGGCATCCGTATAGCCGAGCGTTGCCGGGAATACCTCGCTATCGGGCACAGACATGGGCAGCTCGGTCGGAACTGTGAGCGCTTTAAGTTCAGCGCCCAACTTCTTGAACTTGTCGATCCACAGGCCCCACAACAATTTGTCGAAGTTCTCGATGACCCAGGGCACCCTCTTGGTGAACGTCTCCACCTTTTGCCCAATGATCTCCGGGGGCGGGGCCACCACGGGAGTGATGTACATGTAGCATCCCAGCAGCCTTTGTGCTACGCCCTGCGCAGGCGGTATGGTGAAAACCCTTGTGGTATACTGCGACAGGGCGATTTGCCAGGCCTCCTGGAAAATGTCATCCAGGGGGTACAAGGGCTCCGATGCGTGAATCTTGTCCTGGAACCAGAAGTGCATTTTGTCCCATTCCTCCCGATCTTTCTGGAACAAACGCACCGAGGGGTACATCTCCTCCCATCCTTCCAGCTCCTTCGGGATAACAATCTCTTCGGGATAAGGAAATCTAGTTGCTTGTGCCATAATTATTCCTCTCTTTGTATTGTTATTGTTTTAGTTCGATTAATATTTGTGCGGATCCCCATCGCCCGGTGATAAATATCGCTATCTTGTCCTAAGCGACCGATAAGGCTGATTTAGTACGATTCAGTGTGTAGTAGTCAGTGAGCAGTGAGCAAGGAGCAGTAAGAAGTAAGCGAAAAAGAGCGGGCTAACGGGATTCCGTTAAAACTTGCCGGTCCTGTGGCAGTCGGCCCTTTGCACGAACAGGGGAAATCGACCCTGGTTGCCCTGGGACAGGCAACCCAAAGGGACCTGATACAGGGCATTGCCGTTCGTTGTATGGCGTCACCTGCCATCCTTCATTGCCGGGTATTGTTTCGCTCTCATGCGGGGGAAGAACCCCGCTCTCACACAGCACATCTCCTGTTCGGGTTGCGGCCGCAGCTCTGTTGGCTGCCTGCCGGTTAAGGGGGATAGTGACTGTAGAAAGAACAGGTAATGGAAAGTTTGCATCTCGCCATGCGTAATAAGAGTGACCCATTAATAAAAAATGTCAACTCAATTAAAATTATGCAATGTATAAGTGCAACTTATGGGAATTTGCGGTCTCTTAAGAGACGAGAACAGGGTTTGGTCAAGAACTTGTATTCTGTGAATCATCCTCCTTGTGCCCCGCATCGTAGAAAACGGAAACCGTTGCGGACATTCGTGCAGGGGCGGGAAGGCTGGACCTTGGCTGGGCTCCGCCGGCTACCGCTCCTATGTGCACGGCGCCTCCCCAGATCCACAACAACTAGTCCGCGCTCACTTCCCGTGGCATTGCCTCTGCGACAAATCCGCCTTCCTGTACCCTGAATCTGCTTATCGACTCGCCCGTAAGGGTCTCTTACCCAATGTTGTTGCCAGCCGACGGACTACGAACAACGTAGAATTTCTGCTTCCCGGAGAAAATAATATAATAATAAGAAAAAGTTGTCAGTTTAGTTAGAATTGTGTTATCCATAAATCAGGGTTATTCTTCCAGGGGCTGGATGGCGCAAGGGAGGAGTTCTCATGCTTAACTTCAACCAGCTTAGAACCTTCTACTACGCGGCCAAATCACAGAATTTCACTCAGGCCGCAAACGAGCTCTATATCACTCAGCCAGCGGTCACCGCCCAGATAAAATCCCTGGAAAGTGTCTGTAAGTTGACACTGTTCAGGAAAAAGGGCCGCAATCTGTATCTTACCTATGAAGGCCGCGTACTCTATGATCATGTCTGCAAAATCTTCGAGTATGAAAAAGCGATAGAAAAAGCCATTAAAGGCATGCTGAACCTGACTGAGGGCATGCTGCGCATTGGCACGACCAAAACGTATGCGCGCTTCCTCATGCCTTCCCTGATCTCCCATTTTCACAAGGTCCACCCCAATATCAAGATAGTGGTCAATGAGGGTACTTCCAAGGACATGATCCTTGACCTCCTTAAGTTCAAAAACGATATTTCGGTGGTAAGCAAGGTCATCAGCAAGAAAGAAGTGAGCTTCACTCCGTTCAGACGTGAGGAACTTCATCTAATTGTTTCCCCCGCTCATCCGCTGGCTGCCTGCGAGAGTATCTCCTTTGAGCAGTTGTCAAGGGAGCCTATTCTAATGAAAGAATTAGGGTCAGGGACGCGCCAGGCTGTTGATGAGTTGTTCGAATCCATGAAGTATATCCCGAACATCCTTATGGAAAGCGGCAATGTCGAGCTTATCAAGCAACTTGTCATGCAGGGAGAGGGAGTTTCTTTTCTGGTCAATGCAAGCGTGGCAAGGGAGATCTACGACGGGAAATTGGCAACGGTCGAGCTCCGAGACCATCGGCCTTCAATAGACGTGTATATCGTCTATTTAAAGAATCAGCAACTCTCGCCTCCTGCCCAGGCCCTCGTGGATATGCTGGAACAACTGTGCACCAATGACGCAGTGCCTCCCGATATCGGCACAGTGGTTGGAAAAATCCTCGCCCCCAAAGTAGTCAAGTAGCTCACGGCATCATTTTGGATCGAGAACCCCGGCGAAAAGCCGGGGTCCTCGGCGGTGAGATCGGGAAATGCCATACTCCTTGTCAGGGCGCCGACACATCGGGGGGCGGAGTTCCCGGCGGATTGGGAAGCGTCAGGGGCCACCGAAGCCAGAACGCATTGTGCGCCACGAGGGCGGGCGCCAGAATGCAGAGATTCACGTAGATAATCAGGATATTTACGTCCGCGGGAAGCTTTGCTGCCGCAAGGGCATTGCCGGCAGGGCCGAGCACCGCTTTGAGCACGACGATCCAAATGGCTACCAGCACGCATTGCACCACGAACGCCGAAATCGCTCGCGTTCCTCCGGTAAACTTTGTTATTCCCCAGAACTGAAAGTGCCAGCCGTACACCAACGCCCAGAAGATAGTCGACGAGCCTACGGCTCCAAATGAGAAGGTAGGGCTCATGCCAAGGGCGAGGCTTCCACTCCAGCAAATGTATCCTAATATATGGGCCGCAATCGTCTGGGCTACCGCCGTTCCTGGGTGGCCCAGACCGGTAAACGGCCATCCCTGGGTCGTGAATACCGGGTTTAGTATGAAGAACCATCCGATT
This sequence comes from Syntrophobacteraceae bacterium, assembly GCA_035624985.1. Lineage (GTDB taxonomy): Bacteria > Desulfobacterota > Syntrophobacteria > Syntrophobacterales > Syntrophobacteraceae > SbD1. The sequence goes on from DASPQK010000076.1 coordinate 7,715, forward strand.
GCCCAAACAATGTAGCCGGTGAGCCACTCGGCATTGAGAGGGCCATGGTGGTTCATAGGCGTGTTGGCAAGAGGCGTTCCATCAAGGTTAGTTAGAAAGTTCCACACAAGAGAGATAACAACTAAAACAACTACGAGACCCACGACCATCGTTGCCCAGGGATGCATCTTCCCTTTAAAGGGCCACGTATTCCAGTTTATTCCATAAAGGAGGGTACACCAAAAACCTATGGCACCCCACCAAAGATATAAGGGGCTCATAGGCCATCCAGGATAGACGTAAAGCATGAAACATAGAAAAATTGCAGTAAAGACCGCCCAGATAATTGTCATCTTTATGCCCGCCTCAAAACGTGACATCGCTGGTGTCCAATTGCCTCCCGGAGGCGCAAAAGGAAAATTGTCCCCTATGAGAGCAAGATGCCCAAGGGTGATGAGTAAGATAAGAGTTGCCGGAAGAACGGTCATTACAATAGTTGCTGGCGATAGGGCGTAAACGCCTACTATGACTGAAAGAGCTGCCAGAACGACAAACTGGATAACGCCGCCTGCTCGCCCCGCCGGTCCAATACCAATGGCATCGACTGCTTTTGTTTCCGCCGCAGTGGCTTCAACACTTTGCATGATCTTCTCCTTTCTTTCGATCCTGATCGCAATAATGCGTGTTTAATCCCAAAAATCACCGCCAAACCCGGACCGTACCCGTGTGGATCGAAACATCCAAACAGCTTGCCGCCCTCAAGTATCCTGCCGGCGTCAATGACATTTACAGTGGGTGGAGATCGATGCCTTCGTTAGCGCTGATGGCGAGTTGACGAGATCCCGATGGAGTCGGATCAAGAAAAGGGAGCCCAGCCTATAGGATATGTTTCATTATCTGAAATGAGATTTCACTTGGCGACTTACTATCACAACAACTGATAATAACTGTCAATTCATTTAAATTTATGGTTTTTATAAGTTTAATTTATGGTTGTTACTAACTAGAATTTGAATTTATACTTGCCATAAACTTTTATTATAATTTCACTCAGGGAAATTGCCCAGGATAGGCTGATGCATACGGACCTTAAAATATTCTGAAAATGGGCGGCATTTGGCCAGGAGCATGAAGGTGATATTCTTGCAGTTATCCTTTTGCTCCTCCAGAGTGTCAAAATTGCCTCCTCCTTTGGAGACTATCAAATCGGAATTCTTAAAAAGGTCTCTCAACTCAGAAGAACATTGGGAAAGGATTGTTCCCGGCACAGGTTGTTGGGTCCCGTTCGATATCACCCTAGCGGCCCGGTCCATTCCCACCCCCAGGGCCTCATGCATCGTGGCGTCGTTTAAAGCGGGGCTGCCCCGAACCACAAAAAAGATTTGAGGGTCATAGAGGTCGTTAATGGTTTCAATGAGGACTTTGTCAAAAACGATTTCTCCGCAGTTGTCCCCCAGATAGAGCAACAGCCTGGCTTTGCTCAATGTTTCCCGGAATACGCGGAAAGGATTTTCGAGAATCGGATTCTTGAGTTCCCTTTCAAGCACCTTTTGAACATCTATCGAACGATCGGAAACCATCACGTCGACACCATTTCCCAGGATGGCCAGATTGACGGCGGCAAGAAGAGGCTCTTCTGATTGCTTTACCAGTTGCTTTAGTGCGGGGTAGAGTTCCAAGCCTTTGGCGTTTTCTTCTTCTTTCAGAGTCCGAAAGGGATCGTCGGTATTAAAGGCCTCCATAATGATATTCATGAAGGGCACAATCGCTTCAGGACTGCTGAGCCCCCAATTGAGGCCGCACAGGGCCGGGATTTTGAGGATTTTGATAATTAATTCTTTGACCAGGTCTTCGTCGTCTGTCAATTTCCTGATGGAGGAAATGGCCATCCTCAAGATGCAGGGGATGCAATCCGGCGTCATCAACATGATTCCTCCATATTCTTATCACACCCATGCGTGACAAATCCTCAATAATGGGATATGGTCCGCCAACCATACGAAGAGGATCACATAATGAATATATTCATTTCCGGGTCCCTGGCCTATGACCGTATAATGGATTTTCCGGGTCGCTTTGTCGATCATATTTTACCAGAAAAGATTCACGTCTTGAACGTCTGCTTCAACATAAACGGCCTGGTGGAAAAATTCGGAGGGACTGCTGGAAACATTGCATACAGCCTTGCGGTTCTGGGTGAGTCTCCCTTCATTGTGGCCACTTGGGGTCGGGATTTCTCCCCCTACGAAAAATGGCTCCTTAAAAATAGTCTGCCTACGGCCTGCATAAAGGCGATTACTAGTGTGCTGACCGCCTGCGCCTATATAACGACCGACCGGGACGACAATCAGATAACTGCCTTCAATCCCGGCGCCATGGCCTTTGAAGCGGACCTGCCCGTGCTCGATGGTTCCAGCATGGTGTTCATCGGGCCGGGCAACAAGATGGATATGATGAATTTCTCGCAAAAAGCCAGGCTCGCTGGTGCGCCTTTTTTCTTCGACCCGGGACAAAGCCTCAATATCTGGAATGACGATGAATTGCGGGAAGCTGTTAGAGGGGCTCTCTGCTTTATCTCGAATGATTATGAACTGTCGCTTTTTCTTCGGATGACCGGGTGGGCGATGAAAGACCTCTACAAGGCGGTAGGGGTTGTGATCACTACAAAAGGATCGGACGGCGTAGTGATCGATCCCGGGGGCGACAAATTGCTCATACCTGCCGTTCCTGTCCGCAAAGTTGTCGATCCGACCGGAGCGGGTGACGCTTTTCGTGCCGGAGTGCTCAAGGCGAAAATGATGGATCTTCCCTGGGATATCGCTTGTCAGGTGGGGGCTGCTGTTGCCTCATTTTCCGTTGAACACTATGGCACGCAAGAGCACAGCTTCACTTGGGAGCAATTTTGCGAAAGATATTCCGCCAACTATGGTGCTCTGGTTTGCTGATATCAGCGGATCTTCCACGCCGACACGATAAATACGGGATTAAGCGCCTCAAACCTCAGATCTATTCCGGTGGGAACCGAGCGGCTCACCTGGAGCTGGACGATGGATACCTCAAAATTGTTCTTCTTCCAGAATGCGCTCACCTTTTCGAGCGTCTGGAGCAGGATGACGGTCTGTACGATTCTGCCGCCTGGCAGAAGCCTGTCAGCTACGGCTTCAAGGATAGTGTCCAGGTCGTCCCCGCTTCCTCCGATGAAGACCCTGTCGGGGGCGGGCAGTGCACCCATCGCCTGAGAGGCGCTTGCGCACACCGCCTCTACTTGCGATGCGCCGAACTTCTCCAGGTTCCGAAGAAGCTTGGAATATCGTGACGCGTTTCTTTCTATCGCATAGACGCATTTTAACCTAGCTATCCTGGCCGCTTCCACGGAGATTGATCCGGTGGCCGCGCCCAGGTCCCAGAGAACCTGCCCGTGCCCAAGCTGAAGGAAAGCGAGGACCACGGCCCTCACTTCCATTTTCGTGATCATCCCTGCTTCCCGTTCAAATGCTTCCTCGCCAAAACCGAAAACCATTTCCGGCATATCCGTCCTGCCCTCTCTGAGGATAGTTCCACCAAGTTTGACAAGGACTACGTTAAGGGGTGAAAATTCTTCTCCTGCGGCCTCCGAAGGGGAAAAGGCACGAACCCTCTCCGATGAGGTCCCCAGATCCTCCCCGATAATGAGCTTGCATTGGCGTTGGTTAGATTTGACCAATTCGCGCGCGATCCATTGCGGATTATGCTTAGGGTCGGTAATTATCGCCGCTTTGCGGCCACTGTGAAGGATATCCAGGACGCGTTCGATGCCGGCCTCCCCCGTGCGGCCGTGAAAGCTCACGGCGTCAACCGAATCCAGACTCTCGCAAATCATTGCGCAAAGACTCTGGACACTGGTGACATTTGGAATTATTACGAGTCGCTCCCTCCCAAATCTGTCCGCTAAAGTCCCACCGATGCCGAAAAACAACGGGTCACCGGAGCAAAGGACAGCCACCCGCTTGGTATTCGAAAGTCTGCCGATTTCTTCGAGGCTCTCGGCCAGAGGGGAGCTGAGTGAAAGTTTTTCGCCGGCATGGTTTGGAAACAGTTCGAGATGCCTTTTACTGCCGGCCAGAATTTGTGCCCTGCCGATCCACTCCATGGCCAAAGCGCCCAGCCATTGCGGACCGGCGCCCATTCCAATGGCGGTGATAAGAGGTGGCTTCCAGTCGTTTGGTTTCAAGACGTTCCCCTTTTCACATCCGCAAGCAGGCGTCCTGCGTAGTCGAAAAGAAGCAGCCTGATCTCAGCGCTCCCGCCGGCAAGTTGCGCCGACTGCGCGGCGGCCTTTTGAGCAACCGATTCGAGGATATCATAGGAATCTTTGCGCTCGATAATGTCAAGGGCATGGCGAGCGGTGTTTGCCGAAGCCAACTCCCCGCAGTGAATCTCATCATAGCCCAAACTGCGGGCCGTGCAGGCCAGAAACTCAAGGTCCAACGGCACTGAATGGGCATGGGTATAAGGATGCCCCTGGGCCATTTTAATTGCTTTGCCTAAAAAAACACTGTGAATTATCCTTGAAAATCCGAATGATCGGGCCTCTCTGACGGCGAAAGAGAAGAAATCGGCAATTTGTACGAAAGCCTCGATAGGCAGTTCCGAAAGCATCTCCCTGGCCAACCGCTCGCTTTTTCCGCCTGTGCTCAGCACCATTGCCCGGCATCCGTTTGACGCGGCGACCGAAAACGAAGCCCGGATGGTCTGTTTGTAAGCTTCATTGGAGAAGGGTTTGACGATGCCGGTGGTGCCCAGGATGGAGATCCCGCCTACGATGCCCAATCGGGGGTTAAGTGTGTGCCTGGAAAGTTCCTCACCTCTCGGGACCTCGATTTCGACCATCACCGAGAAGTTGTTTACCCGGCTGAGCGCCCCTGCCGTTGCTCCCGTGCCTTCATAGAGATGCAGCTCTAGTGTCGGTTTATAGGCTCCAGAGTCCTGGGTTGTTGAAATGGCTGGATCGGAGCAATTCAAAAACAGCGGTTCAAGGTCAGTATTTTTCGATCCCAGGAGTTCAAGGGTAATATTTTCGGAGAGCATTCGTCTGGGGACCGGATTTATAGCCGGTTCGCCTGGGGCCGCAGGGAGGCCGGGCTTCGTGACCAGGCCGACTCCCTTTCCTGCCACCAGCAATATTCTAGGCAAATCGCGCGCTTCTCGCGAAGACCCGATATCTGGGTCCTGCGAGAGCCTGCCCCGGACCGAGTTCCGGGTGGGTCTTGCACGCGATGCCTGTGCGACCAGGATGGTGACCGTCGCCCTGATCTCTGCTCCATTTGTGATGTCCGGGTCGTCTCCGGCGTCTTTTATGACTGAAGCGGTTGCGGCGCCGCTTTGAATAGTGCTCCATGCCACAGGGACCTCAAGATAGGCGCCTGAAGGAAGCCGGACTGCTACGGCTTTGCAGGAGACCCCGGTGATAAGGTGACGCAGGGCGGCCCTGGCCGCCGCCGATGCGGCAGTGCCGGTGCTGAAACCACATCGCAGCGGCGCCCGACCGTCCCTGCCTCTTTTGCTTCCGGATTTTGACGCACTGTCTGGCGATGGTCCGCTCACCTCTCAGCCTTCACCCTTTGGCAAGTTCGAGAATCGCGTGGATTATGGCCACTGCGACCGAGCTGCCGCCTTTTCTTCCCAGCACAGTGATCGAGGGCTGTTTGACAATATTAAGCAGCAGGTTCTTGGACTCTTCAGCCTGCACGAATCCGACAGGGACCCCTATTACCAGATCCGGCCTGACTCCGTCTTCTTCAATGAGACGGATTACCTCCAGAAGCGCAGTCGGCGCGTTTCCAATCGCTATTACAGCCCCATCCAGCCCGGCAGCGCAATTGCGGAACGCAGCAAGAGCGCGCGTCACTCCCGTCCTTTGGGCAAGTTCCTGGCTTTGAGCGTTTTCAGCTGGGCAAACCACCTCATTGCCGTACCATTCGAGACGCCAGGGAGAAAGACCGGCCTGAATCATCCGGGTGTCCGCATAGATGCGGGTCCCCCTTCTGAGCGCCTCGATTCCACGCAAAACGGCATCGGGTGTGAAACGAATCCGCTGAGCATAATCGAAATCGCCGGTCGTGTGGATGACTCGGCGAATAATTTTCCACTGATCGGGCGGGAAGGAGTGCCCGCCAATCTCCTCCTCAATGATGCGAAAACTTTCCAGTTCGATCCGCCGTCCGGCTTCGACCAGACGGGGCCGTTCCTCCGTGCCCTTTGGGGGAAATTGGAGCATAATTCTATTTTACCCTCGATGAAAAAGCCGAACCTTTCAAGGGGGGGACCCGGAGGCCCGCCGCCTAACCAACGCTCGTCCCGCGCTTTGCGGGATGGCACGCGATGAATCTTTGGGAAACAAAAAAGTTCTTGATCCCGCACACACCGATCTATACCATTTTAGCTCCGGAGGTCAATCCTGATGGAGTGATACTAATCGACTAAAAATTAAAAACTCAAAACCAAAAACTCTTAAAAGTGATCAGCGTAATAATACCGACATTTAACCGGGCAAAGCTCCTTGTGGAGGCTGTTGGTTCCGTTCTCGATCAAAGAGACGTGCCTGAAGAAGTCGAGATCGTAGTAGTTGACGACGGCTCGACGGATAATACAACGGAAATTCTCGCCTCTGTGGCCGGCGGGATATGTTGCATTCGCCAGGAGCATTCCGGAGTCAGCAGTGCCAGAAACCTTGGCATTCGCAGATCGCGCGGCGAATGGATCGCCTTTCTGGATTCGGATGATCTGTGGCTCCCCGGCAAACTCAGCGCACAAATGGAGTTTTTCTCCCACCACCCTGGAGTCCTGCTGTGCCAGACCGAAGAAATCTGGCTGCGCAACGGCAGGCGTATCAATCCGCGAAAATATCACAGCAAACCAAGCGGATACTGTTTCCCGCTGCTGCTCGAAAGGTGCCTGGTAAGCCCTTCCGCCGTGATTGTGCATAAAAGCCTTTTCGATCTTGTCGGACTCTTCGACGAATCCCTGCCCGCCTGCGAAGACTACGATCTCTGGCTGCGTATCGGTCGTATTTTTGCGGTCGGTCTGGTCAGAGAGGCGCTGGTTATTAAGCGGGGCGGCCATGCGGACCAGCTATCGACCAGTGTTGCCAACCTGGATAAATACCGCATAGAGGCCATCGTCAAACTTATTCGCACGGCGCCGCTCAGCCCCGAACAGAGGCGGGTGGCTGTTAAAATGCTGGAGAAAAAACGGAGTATTTATTCCGATGGATGTCGCAAACGCGGAAACTTGATCGAAGCGCAAAGAATTGATAGGCTTATTGAGTCGGTGCTTCTATAATGGTACCTTCTAACTCTTCGGCTTCGTTAGAGGCAACAGTTGAGCAAGTAGATCTGTGCGCGGCAAAAGGAGGTTTATATGCTTTTGATGGCCATATTCAGTTATTCTCCCGAGGATAGAAACCTGGTGATCGAAAGGGGTATGGGGTCGGCAAAATCAGCCGGAGTTACGATTAAAGGCGAGTGGTTCGATCTTTCGGGCCATAGGGTGTTCCGGTTGTTTGAAGCTGATGATGATGCGCATCTCGCTGCGTCGATATTTAGCTGGTCCGATCTGGGCGTGGCGGAAATCATCCCGGTTATGGAGACGGAAAAGGCGCTCAAGCTGCTCAAGAAAGCCGGAAAGAAGTTCTGAGAACAGAGTGGGAATATCGGCATGGTGAACTTCAAGAAGGCTCGTGAACGCATGGTGGAAACTCAGATCGTGGCCCGAGGCGTTCACGATGAACGGGTTGTGGAAGCTATGCGAAAGGTGCCCAGGCACCTGTTCGTTGACGAGGCGTTACAAGACCAGGCTTACAGCGATCACCCTTTGCCGATTGCCGAAAATCAGACTATTTCACAGCCCTATGTGGTGGCGCTTATGACCGAAAGCCTGGAACTCAGGGGCAGTGAAAAAGTCTTGGAGATCGGGACGGGTTCAGGCTACCAGTCGGCGATACTTGCCGAGCTGGCGGACCGGGTTTTCTCTATCGAGCGCTATCCTGATCTGGTGTATCGCGCAAATGCGATTCTAAGGAAGCTGGGATACAAGAATTTCATTATCCGCGTTGGAGATGGTTCGCTTGGCTGGCCCGACGATGCGCCTTTCGATGGGGTCATGGTCACTGCGGGCACTCCTAAGATCCCGCAGCCGCTCATAGATCAGCTCGCGATGGGCGGTAGGCTGGTTGTCCCCGTTGGCGATCGGTTGACTCAAGACCTCGTTTTCGTGCGGCGGGTGCCGGAGGGGATTCAGAAGACGAACCTGGGCGGAGTCCGGTTCGTCAACCTTGTGGGGAAGTGGGGATGGCAAGAATAGAAGTAGGCAGTCCAATCATAGCGGTGGTCGGACATGGGACCAGCCGGCCGGATTTGGCGAAACTGGCCGAAGAGGTCGGGCGCGAAATTGCACGCAAAGGAGCGATTCTGATATGCGGGGGTCTTGGAGGCGTGATGACCGAGGCAGCCCGCGGCGCCAAGGAGATGGGCGGCGTTACGATTGGAATTCTCCCTGGACCTAAAACAGCTGATGCAAATGAATTCATTGATTTTCCCATTGCCACTAACATGGGGCAGGCGCGCAACTCAATCATCGTCCACACCGCCGATGTTCTAATTGCCATCGGCGGTGGATACGGCACTCTGTCCGAGATAGCGATGGCTCTAAAGATCGGCAGGGGAGTGGTGGTGCTTCAGACTGCCTATCAGGTCCCAGGTGTCGTAACTGCTCAGACGCCGCTGGGAGCCGTTGATGAAGCCCTTACCCTCGTTGAGCTCGGGCGGCGGTAAAAGGAAACGACGGGATTGAGTCCGGCGCTCAGGGCCTGAGCGCCTGTGAGGACTGGGGATTGAGAAATCAATCAGGAATTGAAATTACGATCCTGCGAAGCGCGGGACTCACCGATTCCACATTGCTGATTCGCAATTGTTCTAATTAGGAGGTGTTGTGCCAAAGCGCACTCCGGAAAAGGCGCCGGCCAGACCCCGAGTCAGGGTCCAATCCTCCCCCTCCGGGGCCGCTTCTGAGGACAGCAATGTCCAAAAACTGCGGCGGGAAAATGAAGCCCTGCGCAAAGAACTAGCCGGCGTGCTCGCCAACGCCTTGGAAAACGAAAAAATATGGAGGCATTTTGCGGCGATCGAGCGAATCCTTTTCAGGACCCGCGAGCTGGACAGGCTCATTGAGGAACTGCTCCGTGAGATAAAGGGCCGGTTTGGGACAGGTCTTCTGGTTCTGTTCCTCTCGCACCCCGAAGCCCTTGAGAGGCTCTTTGAGAATGGTCCTGCAGCGAGCCGTGAAATAGACCCAAAAGCCTGGATTTCGCCCCTGGATGGACAATCGGCTCACGGGCTTTTCGGTGCGGCGCTAAAACCTGTGCTTTTTTCGACCGGGAAAAACGGCTGTCCCCTCCCGCGAAGCGTGGGATTGTCGGAAAGCGGCACGAATCTATGCTCGGGCGTGCTGATTCCCGTGAAAATAGGTGACGTTCTTTTCGGCGCGCTACTGCTTGCCAGTCCCGATCCCGGAAGATACGACCCGGAAGACGGGACCGATCTTCTGGAGCAGCTTGGCGTGAACATTGCCCTGTCCATGGACAACTGCCTTACTTACGAAAAAGTCCGCGACTTGACCGTAAAAGACAATCTGACCGGGCTTTTCAACTTCTTCCAGATACACAGCGTCCTTGAAAAAGAATTCAAGAAGGCGCGCTTATCGGGGTGCGCGCTTTCGGTTCTGGTGGTAGACCTCAATTTCGTCCAGAACTGGGACGAGTTCGAAAGCGGAATGGAAGTCTTGAAACATGCAGCGCGTCTGCTCGAAGATATCCTTCCAAAGGAAAACTGCTTCATGGGCAGGTACGGAAGCGATGAGTTCTTAATCATTCTTCCCGGTGTGCCTGAGGAAGAAGCTCGGGAGGTCAGCCCTTATATTTCCTCCACTATGAGAAGATCCCCCTACCGGGAAGGCAACACGGCAATCCTCATAACAACAGTCATTGGAGTGGGCGCTCTCAACGAACGCGCAACAACCGCCCAGGACCTCGTCGATGCAGCCTGTGCTGAGCTTTGCGCATTGAAGCTGCGGCACGCACCGTCAGGTGAATAGACCTGTGGTCGAGTGGGTGAAGTGGTGAGTCTGTGATCTGTTACGGCCCTTGTCTTTGGCTGGCGGTCGTGATAGAAAATCTAATTTTATCGGGGCGTAGCGCAGCCTGGAAGCGCACCTGCCTTGGGCGCAGGGAGTCGGCCGTTCAAATCGGCTCGCCCCGATTTTGGCCGTAGGCCAAAATAGAGCAGGTGAGATTAGAACAGGTGAACAGGAGATCGGGTCTCACCTGCGGTCTACTGCTCGCCTGTTCTCCTGTTCTTCGGCGGCAGATCAGAGAAGTAACCTGAAATCCGCTATTCACCTGTTCTACTGCTCCACTGTTCCAGCCGGGGCTGGGGACAAAATGGTTTTCATGTTCGAAAACCTGCAGGTTTACCAAAAAGCCGTAGACTTTGCGGATGCAGTGACCGGTGCAGCTGAAATGTTCCCCCGCGGATACTATTTTCTCGTTGATCAGCTCAGTCGCGCGGCGGTATCCATCTCTGCGAATATCGCCGCCACTCGGAATTGCGCATGAGATTGGAAGAGATAGCAAAGATGCTTTCCGGCCTGATCCACGGCCTCGATAATCGAAAAACCTGAACCATTTTAGCCTTGATTCCTTAAGAGCCGTTTTGTAAGGCCCCTCGTCCTTGGGGCACGCCTCATACCTTCGGATCGGTATGAAGGATACGAGCCGACGAACTCAGGGACTGAAGAAACACACCACCCGGAGGCCCTGTGAAAAGCAATAAGGTACGATACGGTATCAAGGACATGCCGGACAAAGGCCGGCCAGGATCTGGACTCCAGTAATGACATCGTGGGTGTAGATGCTGAACCAAATCTCGATCTGGTAGAGTCGTGAATAATTAGCAGGACCGACATGCCATCGGCTCGCTCCGAGGGCAGGCATGAGACCTCAGCAATAACTTAGGAGGAGATCTTAAAGTCTGAAGCTTCCCTGATATTCACTCGGCTGGTTCAAAGAGATTTCAATTCTTATGCGGCTTATCGTTAAAGTCTTCAAATTCGACTTGCTCAGCGGTCACGGTGAAGACTACACGTTCACAAATATTGACGGCACGGTCGGCGGTGCGTTCAAGGTTGTGAGCTACCCACAGGAGGTGGCTTGCGTCATCTATATTCCGGGGGTCCGAGAGAACGTAAGTCATTAACTCGCGGTACACCTGGTCGTAAAGATCGTTGATCTGGCGGTCTTCGGTAGAAATGGAACGCGCAGCCTGAACGTCTTTGTCGATGAAAGACAGAAGCGCCCTGTGGAGCATATCTGAGGATAATTGCGCCATGCGGGGAATATCCACAAGAGGCTTTAGCAGAGGTCTTGCGCCGATTTGAATGGTAATTTTTGCGATCCCCTTGGCATAGTCGCCTATCCTCTCCAACTCGCCGACAATTTCCAGTATGGCCGCCAGGGTACGCAGGTCTTTGGCCATAGGCTGCTGTTTGGCTATAAGAACAAGGGTGTCCCATTCTATGGAATAGCGTCTGCGGTTGATCTCGCAATCGACCTCAACCAGCCGCCTGGCTTCTTCGATTTGCCTGCGCCTTAAGACCTCGACTGACTGGATTATGGTGCTCTCAACAATTACTCCTAGATCGACCAGTTCATCCTGAAGCCGTTTTAATTCCTTGTCTAATTGAGTTCCCACTATGTAAGCACTCCCCTCATTAAGTAAAACCCCTGCGATAACGGGAAAAGGCTCTTTATCGTTACCGGTTGAGATCTGTCATTCTACGGTTTACACTAACATAATTTAAGCGCTCCGGTCTACCAAACGTTCTATCATTGAGTTCAGAACGGCGCCCTCACTTTCCTGCGCTCGCCTGAGATCGATCATGATGCCAGGGATCTCCTGTCTGGGCGGTCTCATTGCGAAAAACGGCGATTTCCCATGCAAGGGCCATTTTTCCGATTTTAGTCCCCTTTGGTTTTGAAAAGCTGTCCTCAAACATTAGCTTTATTGGTATGGCATGAACATTTAATGCAACGGGGGACATCGAAAATGTTTGATTGCTCGACCCGCAAAGAGCAGGAAATCGCCGGCAGGATGTCATTGGAATGCAGGATTTGCCGCCAGGGTGAATGTGTGGATTGTCTGAATGAGGATGGGGCCCGCATTTCGTGCCTCACTCTTAACCTTTAATCAAGGCCCGGTGATGAGCAGGGCCGCATTGATTTACTCGTGTTCCGCCAAATCCTTTACGATGCGCCAGCCTATTTCGGCTTCTCTTGCACTGAGGCAATGGTCACAAACGGGGTACAGCAGAACCGTCCCGTCGCCGGCCGTGTACTCGCAGGCAGAAGTTGCCGGTTCTCCGCACAGGAAGCAATCAGGTTCCCCCAATTCGCTCAGGTTTCTTTCAATGACTTCCATGCCTTCTCCTTGCTCACACGGCTCATCGCCGGCCCTCCTATGGTTGTTTGGCTCCGGTCCGGTCGCCTGAACGGGGAAAAAATGAAGTGAAGTTTCCCAAGGCCCATCATACCAAACTGTGACTGAACACATATCCGAAAGTCAAATAATATTTATGCGGAATAATTTATTTTTTGGAAAGCCCGAAGCGGAATGTTCCCCCTTCGGGCTTATATGTGGATGAGAGCTTTTGTTTTCAATGACATCACACGAGTTCCGACAGGGCCGTTGAAGCGCCTAACCAAGGATGCGTTCCAATTTCCCGTCGTTGCATTCGAAACAATATTCATCCCAATATCCATCCTTGCAAAATTTGGATCCGTGCGGATACATTGTTTCGTGATCCAAACAACCGCTTTTTTCTTTCTCTTTGTCCATCTTGACCTCCTGTAGGTGATTCGAATCTACCACATCATCTTAAGAATCAGCCCCAATCATGGCAAGATGCTTTAGCCGCCAACCTTTGCCCGTTCCGCAATTTTGCCCGCCCTGACCCATTTAGGTGACTCCATCGGCTTCTGGCTTGTTAAAAATGCCTCCGTATTTTGATGCAATTGACACATTTCCGTAACAACTCTGTAACGACAACCAATTTGAAATGTGCTAAAAATGACGTGTCCATGCTACATAAGCAATAGTTTCCGTGAGGGTGCTTTGCTGACCTCAGCCAATGAGGAACCAGGAAGCCCGGAGGGGAGTGGTTGTTCATGCCGTGGCTTGCAGGGCATCATTTCCGGGCTTTTTTCTTAGAGTATGCCGGCAAAGCCCCATAAACGCATTCCACATGTCAAAGCACCACCTGTATCCCGTTTTGAGTGTTATCTATCCGGCGTCACGTTGAAACCAACGTGTGGCGTCCGGTTACGTGGATTCGTCCGGCAACATGTCGAATTCAGCGGAGAAACCGAAAATCATGGAAGGAGTCGAAATGGCCATTAAAAAAGTCTTGTTTATGGGATTGGTTCTAATGCCGCTGTTCTTTTCAAAGGTCGCCGCGGCCTCGTATACGTTGGTCTTTCTACCGGCAGACACTTACTCGGGCAAAAGTATAACCGGTTCACTCACGGCCACTTTCACCGATGTCGGAGCAGGTCGGGTAGAGTTGACGATCACAAGCTTTCTTGGGGACAACGAAAGTGTAGCAGATAGCAATGGCCTCTATTTCAATTTCAATCCCGCAAAGGATAATATCCTTAAAGCATTGCACTTCAAGCTGGTTTCGGACTCGAAAAAATTCAGCCAGGCAGCCGGAGTAAAGTTGTCAGCCGACGGTTATAAGGCGGCCAATGGTGGATTGTACGACATCGAACTTACCTGGCCCTCCAACGTCAAGGCCTTTTCGTACGGGGAATCGCAGGAGTATTTGATAACGGACAGCAGCGGCGTCATCAAGGCCAGTGACTTCCTCTATCTCAGCTCCCAGCGAGGCGCCGGTCATACGTGGCTTGCGGCCGTGGATGTGAATGTTTCGGGGAAAACCCTTACCGGTTCCTGGGTTGGCGCAACCGATCCCCCCCCAGGTGCGGGAACTCCCCTCCCCGGCGCTGTCTGGCTCTTCGGGTCGGGCCTGGCAGTCATGGTGTGCCTCAAGAAGAAGTTCTTGGGATAGTATGTCATCCGGCACGGATCAGGCCCTCACAAGGGGTCTGTTCCAGCTAAGGGAAACGAACTTGAAAGGTTTTGCCCGGAAGATGAGATAACGCAGACCGGCTGTGAGAAAAACTCAACCGTTGCGGTGGGCTATTCAAGAAGATCAAGCAGTTCCTCATCTGAGACATTGGAGATGTCAGATCCGATCTCCCGGCGAAATTTGCCGGGATCGATCATCGTCGCTGCCGGGTCTGTTTTTAGCCGGTCGGCCGCAGCCGGAGTGGAAGAAGTCTCGGAAACGGCTCTGCAATCAGCTTTTCCCGCATCTTCGGCAGAATCGCCTACCGTTTCGATGAATAAGGATTTCTTCTCGCTGCCGTCCTGAAAACATACGTACTTCAGGAGGATAATGCGACTGTCGCAAATGTTGAGAAGCACCTTTCGCATGCTATAGGAATACCAGGGAGCAACAACGAAGACCGGTGGGACGGGGCCCAGCGCAACTCTTCCAGCGTGCAGCTTATGGAACGTATCCCAATTTTCCCGGTACCAGCGGATACACTTCAGCAAGCGCAAATACTCTGTCTCAGAGCCGGAGAAGTTAATGAAAAAGAAAACTCCCTCTCCGTCCCCGTTAGCAGCAAGCAGATCGAAAAACCCAAATTCGCCGTTGCCCACTGCGGCATCCAGAAGGACACCGCCGCTGATAATTTCGCCAATTCCTTCTGAAATAAGCTCAGCCAGTTCCCCGGGGTCATCGGGGTATGCGGGCCTAAGCAAGCGGCTCATTCGCTCCTCAAGAGATTTTGGCAGAGTTTCATAATGGCATCGGCCGAAGCCGAACGAATCGGCGGCTCCACGAGGCCCAACGGTTCTCCCGATTGCATGGAGGTTCTTGCTTCCCGGTCCAGGGGCACAGTGACAACCCGCAGCACCAGGCCCACGGGAAGGTGTTTGAAAACGGTTTTCTGCAATTTCGCAACATTTTGCAGGACGGCGTTATTATCTTCGCCCGTGCCCGGCACAGCGCCGATAAGGTAGTAACTGCAGCCTGAAGATAATCTCTTTATCCAGGAGTAAGCCTTCGCCAGCGAATGAAGCCCACCATCCATCAATAAGACAGCCCTCCGTATGCGGGCGAGAATTTCCGGCCCCGCCGCCTCATAGGACCCCCCCGGCAAATTCATCAAAACTACGTTGCATTTGCGAACCTTCTCTTCGGCGAATATCCGCTCCACAGTCCTTCCAGGAACATTCCCGGCCCTTGGGATTGCAGGGTATACAAGGGTGATCTCAGGCAACTCAGGTAACCTTATGCTTTCAACTTTGTAATCCGGATGAACCGTTTTCGCGGGACGAAAAGCACCCCTTGCCGGGCTGGTGCATCCCATTAGATGTAAAACGATGGATCGTTCGAAACCGAGGTCAATCAAACTCACGGTCTGATTGTTTTTGGCAATTTCAACTGCAATGTTTGCGGCGAAAAAGGACTCGACGGCAGGCGATGGAGACAGGCAGCACAGGAGCGCAGACTGCAAAGGAGAACCTGAGTTCGAAAGAGCGGGGTCCGGGGCCGCTTGAGCCGATCTCTCGAATTGGGGGGAGGTCAGAAACACGGAGGATATTTCGTCAAACCCTCTCGCCGGCCTTTTCCAGTCCTCAGCCATCACGGAAGATTTCACCCCATCCCGAGCGGTCCTGCAATGCCGGCTATTCATACTCAAAAACACAATTCAGCCCAAGCGGTCCGAAGCTCGTTTTCGGGTTGGCGGGGTCCAAGACCCAGTTTCCATCGATTACATACTTATACTCATACCGACCGGGCGGAAGAGGAATGGTTTTTTGCCACAGGCCGCGTCCGGACAGATCGAACAGGGGCTCCCTTTGCGGACTCCACTCGTTGAAGTCCCCGGCAAGTTGCACCGCCCGGGCGCCGGGGGCGAAGCAGCAAAACAGGACCCCATCCTGGATCTTTCGCGGCGGCTGGCACTCAGCCGACGGGACTCCGGCATTTTCATGGAGGTATTCCCCCCGGATGATCTCTTCGCTCAAAGACAGGTAGTCCCGGCATCCTGAACAGGTTGGAGAATAATCGGTAATAGGTTTTGCGAATCTGATCGACTCTTTCAATTTTACGCTGGTCGATATGATCGAAGTAAACAGATGATCGTTGAAATGCCTTTTTACTTCGGTCAGGATTTCTTGAGAAAGTCTTAGTCTCCGGTCATAGTTGGTGACCAGGGCGTTCATTGTGGGCGAGTGGCCGCATTCCCTGCCCAACAGGTTAATTATGTCCATCAGCTTGCCCAGGCCGTGGAGAGAAAAATAGCTTATATCGATGGGAATAACGACCTCGGTTGCGCTCAAAAGGGCGTTGAAAGTCAGCAAGCCAAGATTGGGCGGACAATCGATAATGACAAAATCGTAGGTGTCCCCAAGACCGGACAGAGCCGACCGCAGACGATATTCCCTTCCTTCCTTTCCCGCAAGCTTTTGCTCCGCCGTACTGAGAATGATTTCAGAAGGGACGATATCCAGGCGATCCGAAACGGATCTGGAGAGTTGCTGAACTGAAACTGTCTTGCCTTCAGGCGGGCAAAGAAGGTCATAGACACTGGCTTCAAATTCCTGCTCAGACCCAAGAAGCCCAATCGTGCTGTGCCCCTGTGGGTCCAGGTCGATAAGCAAGACGGTTTGCTTTTTTTGCGCCAGGCAAGCAGAAAGATTAATCGCCGTAGTTGTCTTTCCACAACCCCCTTTTTGATTGGCAATCGCAACGACACGCATAATTACCCCCCCTGAAAAGTTCCTTCGCTCTTTTGTTCAAGCCGCCGGACATTGACCGAAGAGAAATTCTGCAGTTGGACATGTGCCAATATTTACAGAGAAGGCCAAACCGGCCTCCTCAAACAATCGAGGGCATGAAATACGGCGGGGGGGGAGTTCAGAACAGTGAAGCATACTCATGGCCTGATGTCAAAAGAATATTTAATCCTCATTTTTTTCCTGCCGCCATGTCCGCTTTCTTTATCCTCCAGGCGGTCTTTTGCGCGGCGGCGCCCTTAGCAGGGACAATGTCGCGCCAAGAGCGGAAAACACTGCAAATGAAATCAGCACCACCTGCATGCTGGAGATGAACGCCGCGATGGTCGCCTTTGTTACAGGCTGGGTTCCCATAAGAAGGGAGAAGACCAGACTAATCGTGGTCATGCTGGTCACCATGCCCAGTGTTCGCACGGTGCCGATCATTCCCGAAGCCATACCGTATTGTCGCGGCCTTACGCTCCCCATTATGGCAACCGTGTTAGGAGTGATGAAAATGCCAAAGCCCGCCCCGATCAGCGCGAGGTTTGCGGCGATCAAATGCAGGGACGCGCCTGTGCGGATTGCCAGGGCTATGAGGAGCAGTCCTGTGCATACTGCCCCAATCCCTAGATTGGCCACCTTAACGGGGGATATCCGATCGGCGATCCTCCCGGCCACGGGTGAAACGAGCATTTGTGAGACCGACTGAATCAGCAGGATAAACCCCGCTTCGCGTGCGGACAGGTCCATGACATATTGCAGGTAGAGGCTCATAAAGAAAGTCAGGCCAAAAGTCGCCGCATAGCTGACCATTGCGGCAAAACAGCTAAGCGTAAAGAATTTGTTCCCGGCAAAAATTGAGATCTCCAGGAGAGGATTTGGAACATGGGTTTCCCAGACGCCAAAAAAGAAGACGAACGCCAAACCCGCAAGCATCATGGCCAGACCTGAACTTCCCGCGCCGAGATGTGATGCGCCAAGCATGACCAATGCCACACCGAACGCATATATGAGGCTGCCCCGCCAATCCATCTTTTCTCCGTGAGCAGCCCGAAGCTCGCCTCTCATGCGATAGAAGCAAAGAAAAGACGCGGCTAGCCCGAAGGGGACGGCCGCCCAGAATACGAATCTCCATCCCAGACGGCTGGTTATGAATCCTCCAAGGACCGGCCCCAGGGAAAGCCCCGAGTAAGTGAAGGCCGAAACTATGCCGATCTTTCGTCCGCGCTGTTCGGGAGGGAACGCGGAGGCCACCAGCGCCATGCTGCCGGCAAGAAGCATTGAGGCGCCCATGCCCTGGAGGAACCGCTGGACGAGGAACAGCCATATGTTTTGCACGAACCCGAGTGAGGCGGTCAACACCGTGAACAGGACAAAGCCGATGAGAAACACCCTGACCCGCCCGATCAGATCGCCAAGGCGTCCGAAAGTCAACATGGATATGGCGGGCGAAAGTATATAGAGCTGTTCAACAAATGCGAGTTGCCGGGCAGAGGCGCCAAGCTCCCTGCCTATTGATGGAAGCGCCACCCCCACCGCCGTGAGCATCAAAGGCACCATGAACTGGGCCGCGCACACCGTGAAAAGAACGGCTCCGGGGGACGCTCTTTTTGTTTCTTTCATTAGCAGTCAGCAGCTACTGGATAACCGGGACTCCCCTGGGAGCATGCCAGACCCTTACTATCTCAACAGTACCCTCAGGCATCTTCGGGAAGCTCCTGGATGCTCTTTATGGACATCTCCCCGGTTGTCATGTTGTCAAGCCTAGGATTGGGTTCCAAACAGCTTAGTCTCACTAAGAATACGGCTAATTGGAAACGGCGTCAATCAGGAGCTGACAACATCGAAGACGGAGATCAATTCACATGAGGCGGGTGCTGCCTACCTTGTCAGGGGCAGCGTTAGTGTCTAGAGTGAAGTTGAGGGAGTTGGCTCTTCGGGTATCTCTTTGTTGGCGTTTGAACTCGCGGCTGTCAATTTTCGCCTTTTCTTAAGAGTACAATAACTCCCGTCCGGATACCGAAATAGGAAACTTTTGATCTGGCAAGGACTTACGATGCCCGGAAAAGTCATGAGTTTGATGAGAAGAGGCGCCATCTCCTGCGGGGAAGAGACCAGCATCCGGGAAGTGGCTCAAATACTGGCGGTCAATTCAAGTCGTTACTGTGTCGTGACCAACAAGGCGCATGAGGTCCTCGGCATCGTTTCCGCGCGAAGCCTTCTCAAGGCGTTCGGTCAGGACCTCGACAATACGCCGGTCAAACAAATTCTTCTTCGGCACACTTATACAATCGGCCCCAACAGTCCCCTCAGTGAAGCAATCCAATTGATGAACAGGCGAAAGATCGAGCACGTTATCGTCACTTCAGACCGGCCCGGAAGCATAGCCGTCCTGGGGGTCCTCCACGTGGAAGACATCCTTTCCGCCATGTTAAAGGAGGAGGGTTCAAACAAAGATGCGAATATGTGATCTCATGGACCGCGAGGTTATCACCTGCAATCCTGAGGACAGCCTCAAACATGTTTTGACAATGATGAAAAGGAACCGGTTCCGCAGTGTAGTGGTGCAGGATGAGACCGGCGAGGTTTGGGGCCTCGTATCCAGGCTGGCTGTAGTTCGGTTCTACGGGGAAGAACTCGAACAAATAAAAGCCGAGCAAGCCATGCGACCTTATAAATTCGATGTCGATCCTCAAATGCCGATTGAAAAAGCGATTGAAATCATGAAGCGAACGAGGATCGAACATCTCATTATCGTCGATCCGCACGCGGGCCCTAAACGCCCGATCGGGGTTTTGGCCAGTTTCAACATAGCCTGGTATATGTCCAAGATCGAGCGGGGCACATACGAGCAGATACTGAAAATGCCCAGGGAATAAGGCGTTTCCCGCTCCCTTGCTTCCGAATCATGAGGAGGTTGGGAAATGCAGACTCTTTTGGGTAGAATCTTCCATTTGGGTGTTATCCTGATTAGTTTCGCGACGTCCCTGCCGATCACCCTGGCCATGTGGGGATTGGGCGTTTATCCGGTAGGAATTTTCCTCAGGTTGATTTTCGTCTTTATAGGTGACCTTGTTTTGCGCTACAGTATAATGAAAAGCGCTTAGTACACGCCCCTGCTTTGACACTAGCCTGAAGAACAAGGAGGTTTTATGGAGCAAGTTGTCGATCCCAATGTAGCCTGGATTGGCTGGGCATTGGTTCTGGCCTTCAATCTTCTCCTGACCGTAATTGGGACGTGGCTGATCCTGAGAAGGAGGAGAGAAGAATGAGCGGACAATTTCTAAACATACCTACGCCGACAAGCGGCATGGTTATAGGATCCGTCATCGGGACTGCCTGCCTTTTGATTGTTGCGGTCGCGCTTGGGCTTATTGCAAAAAGGAGATGGAAATCCTACGATGAATTCCTGGTGGGCAAACGGGACTTCGGTCCGTGGGTGACCGGGTTTGCCCTGTGCGGCGCATATCTTTCCGGCTGGGCCTTTTGCGGCAGCACGGGGATGGTCTACAAGTTCGGTTTTTCAGGCATGTGGTTTGGCGGCATTTGGGGCCTGGTGGGAATCATTCCCGCCATCTGGCTCGCTGCGACCAAGACAAGAGACTTTGCTGAAAAGCTCAATGCAACCACAATCACCGAAACGCTCGGGCGGCGGTTTGAATCAAAGGGCCTCCAGACGATCATCGCCATCAGCATGCTCTTCTTTCTGTTCATGTATTCCGTGGGTCAGTTAAAGGCAGCGGGCGGGGTCTGGTATGCGGTTACCGGGCTTCGTCCGTTCTGGTGTCTGCTGATCTGCATAGCTATTGCCTGGGTCTTCCTGGCCGTTGGAGGCTACACGGGCACTCAGTGGTTTATTGCCGTAAAGGGGGCCTTCATCGGATTCGTGGGCGGGCTGCTCAGCATCTGGGCGCTCATTTATGCCGGGGGGTTAGGCAAAATATCCGATGCCCTCATGGCGCAAAAGCCCGCCCTCATGACGCTTATGGACCGCAGTCTGCCCCCGGTGGGCGTGACGGAGGTCTTCTCCACCTACATCGGCATCATGGCGACTCCTATAATCTTTCTGACCATGGCCATCGGATTTCCGCATAACGTCAGCCGTTTTCTGGGCATGAAAAAATTGTCGAACAGAGATTTTGCCATCCTCATCGGGGTTGTTTTCGTCGTGGTAGGAATCCCCAACATGCTCGACTGCTCGAGCAACGGCCTTGTCGCCCGGATGCTTTTCGGCACGAATCTTCTCGAAAACAAGCAGTGGGGCGCAGACCTGGCCGCGCCCATGCTTTCCTGGGCGATAGGCGGCACGGGATTGATGTGCCTCTATCTGACGGCCCTCGTAGGGGCCGCCCTCGGCACGCTCTCGGCCCTGGTCTTCATAATGAGCGCCAATGTAACCAGGGACATCGTAAAACTCTGGCGTCCCCAAACGTCCGATCAATCCCTGATCGGAATGAACTACTTTTTGATAGCGCTCTTTCTGTTCCTGCCGTTCTATTGGACTCTGCAGAACCCGCCTCAACTGCTCGTGCTGTTCATGGGACTGGCTGCAATGGGCCTTGGGTCCATCTTTTTCTTCGTAACGGTGATTTCCTATTACTGGAGAGGAGCTACAAAGGTTGGGGCCATGCTCACGGTGATCTTCGGCACCGTTTTTGCCCTTTTTGGCGGCTGGGCCGTTATGGGGAGGAAGCCGCCCCTGCTTGGCCTGGGCACTACGGAATGGATACTGATCACAGGCTGCGCCATCACCTACTTCGGAGGCAGCCTCTTAACCAAAGCGCCTTCGGCGAAGCTGCTCGACAAGCTTTTTCCTCCCAAGAAGGCCGAAATGGCCATCAAACCGGGACTGGTCGGCGAATAATGCAGGATTGCCGTCAATGAAAGAAGGCCGGGCATCTTTTTGCCCGGTCTTCTTAGAAAAAATCAAACACAGGGGAGCCTCTTCTTCTCCCATTCACCCATCCACCAACTCACCTGCCCTAAATTGCGGGTACGGACAGACGATGTAAGTTCCCGCTGTTCTTGCTGTATTGACCGGCTAAAATGCTGGTTGTTCTTCCATTTTGCGTGCGCAAAATCCTTTTGCTTCCTTGCTTCTGGTTTTTATTCTTCGTGATTTGGTTTTTCCCTCCTTCTTGCCGATAGGTTTATGGTT
>DASPQK010000077.1:0-15160 GCA_035624985.1 Syntrophobacteraceae bacterium
ATGAACATGGGCTGTTTAACCTTAAGGCCGCCCGTGATTCATTCCTTCAGTCCTGACGAGGTAAAACCATCGACTGGAGAGCCGGATGCGGGAGATCCGCTTGTCCGGTTCGGAGGGAGGGGCAGTGCAATCCAATGCGCTATCCCTACCCCTATATCTCTGATCTCACCTCAGGACCACCCCTGGACCCCGGCTCTTGATCCCGGCTCAAATGCACTGCCGGGACTGCCGGGGTGACGAACACGAATGATTGTTACACGCACTTTTGCAAGCAAGTACTATAGCAAGCGTCAAAAGAAAGTTGACACGATCTTACGGCCCATGGGATGTTTTTCTCTGTCTTCCGACATCCGACCCCCGATTAGATACACTTCGGGGGCCGGCTTTCTGTCGTCCGTTATAGGTCCCGGTATCAATTTGAAAGCAAATTGGTATGCGAGGCTTTTACCCCGCTGAGCCATTCTTCCAGTTTCAGGGGAAATTTAGGGGACCAGAAGAGTTTGCGGAAGTGGTAACCGTATATGGCATAGGTGACTATGTCGCCAAAGGCGTCATTGTAACCTGAGAAGGCTTTCTTCAGAAGTTTCCAGTAATAATTTCTGGATTTATGATCGGCGATCCCAAGGTACCAGAGGGAGCGGACAAAAGCCAGCAGGTCAGCCCTTTGGAGATAGGTCTCGGCCTTGGGCTTGTAAGTGCGAAGAAATGCAAGTATGCGGTTATAATACATTTCCGGAGAATAAACCGAGTTCATGACCCAGCGGTAGCCCTCTATTATTTTTGTGCGGTCCATCCGGGTGACGAAGTTCAATGATCCGCTCACGTCGGTGTTGTCTCCCGAGGCTTTGAAGAGCATTCTTCCTTCACTTTCCAGGCGCGAATACAGGCGGGTACCCGGGATAGCGGTAAGCAGCCCTATCATGGCTGTCACGATCCCGTTTTTTTGGATGAAGTTTACCTGCCTCTGAAAGACGTCGGGCGGGTCGCTGTCAAAGCCGATTATGAACCCCCCCATTACGGCCAGGCCGCGCTGCTGTATGGTTACTACCGATTCCGAGAGGCCGCGCCTCAAGTTTTGCGCCTTGCCGCATTCCCTTAAACCCTCTTCGACGGGCGTCTCAAGGCCGAGAAATACCTTGTTGAAGCCGGCCTGCACCATCAGGTCCATCAATTCCGGGTCTTCGGCGAGATTTACGGAAGCTTCCGTAAGGAAGTTGAGGCGCCGCGGACGATCTTTTTGCCACAGGATTATGGCTCTGAGGAGGCTTTTAACCTTCTCAGTGTTGCCGATGAAGTTGTCATCGACAATAAAGACCGACCCTCGCCAGCCGCGCGAGTAGAGCGCTTCGAGCTCGGCCAGCACTTGTTCGTTCCGTTTGAGCCTGGGTGCACGGCCATTCATGACGATTATGTCACAGAATTCGCAATTGAAAGGACATCCCCTGGAATACTGAATGGACATCGATGCATAGTCGCTTAGATTTATGAGGTCCCACAGGGGCACAGGGATAAGGTCGAGAGCGGGGAAGGCCGAGGCGCGGTAGAACTTCTTAGGCCGCCCCGTTTCCATGTCCCTGACAAGTTCGCCAATTATCGTCTCGGCTTCCCCAAAGACCAGATGATCAACATCGGCAAAGTCGTCCGGATATACCCGAAAAAGAGGGCCGCCTCCGACCGTCCTGGCGCCAAGCCTGCGGCAACGGTCTACGACCTGCCGGGCCGAATTTTTTTGGGCGATCATTGCGCTGATGAAGACGTAATCCGCCCAGAGAAGGTCCGCGTCCCGAAGCTCCCTCGCGTTTAGATCGACCAGCCTCTTTTCCCAGTAAGCCGGCAACATTGCAGCCACAGTCAAGGCCCCGAGGGGCGGGAAAGCCGCTTTCCTTCGCACCACTCTAAGAGCGTGCTTAAAGCTCCAGAAGGTTTCGGAAACCATGGGATATACGAAAAGGATTTTCATTTGACCCCTTTTTCCAGTTTGTGCGAGTTTATAGCGAGAAGTCTTCCAGGTCAACAGAGGTTTTTAGATTTTGCCTACTTTAGTCTTTTTGCTTCCATCTTTTGCCGTGCCGGCCCGTTTATTGCTTTTTGGTGGACAATTTGGCGCATTTTGGTTACATGCCCAAGATATCGTTTGGCAATTGGTATTTTCCGGACAAAAAAGAGGGGATCGAAGCAGATGGCTCTTGTGGTGCAAAAGTATGGCGGCACTTCGGTTGCCGACGCCCAACGAATTAATGCGGTGGCCGAAAGGGTCCTTGCAAGGCAAAAAGCAGGGGATAAGTTAGTGGTGGTCCTTTCGGCGCGCGCCGGCGAGACTGACCGGCTGATAAAACTGGGACGCGAGATTACTGCCGATCCCGATCCGCGAGAGATGGACGTTTTGCTTGCCACCGGCGAGCAGACAACTATAGCGCTCTTCTGCATTGCAGTAAAAGGCATGGGCGCCGAGGCTGTTTCCATGACCGGATACCAGGCTGGAATCATGACGGACGGCCGTTTCGGCGAGGCCCGCATAAGCTGGATACAGACCCAGCCTGTCATAGAGGGCCTTAAAGAAGGCAAAATCGTAGTAGTGGCCGGGTTCCAGGGATATGACGACGAGGGCAACATCACCACGCTGGGCCGCGGAGGGTCCGATACTACGGCGGTGGCCCTCGCCGCGGCGCTAAAAGCCAGCGTGTGCGAGATATACACGGACGTGGAAGGGGTTTTCACGGCAGACCCCAATGTTTGTTCCAAAGCGCGCAAGCTGGATAGGATAAGCTACGAGGAGATGCTGGAGTTGGCTTCCCTGGGGACCAAGGTCCTCCACCATCGTTCAGTGGAATTCGGCATGAAGTACGACGTGCCCATAATGGTGCTTTGTTCGTTCACGGACGCTCCGGGCACTCTTGTTACACGGGAGGATGAAACAATGGAAAAGGTGGTGGTTTCCGGAATCGCCTACAATAAAAATGAAAGCAGAGTTACGATCGCCAATGTTCCCGACCAGCCCGGAATCGCCGCCAAGGTTTTTCAGCCTATCTCGGCGGCAAATATCAACGTTGACCTCATTGTCCAGGGCGCAAGCGGTATTGCCGGCAGGGCAAATATTTCATTTACGGTTCCCAAGACATCTTACGAGCGCACTATCGGCATCCTCAAGTCGATTGCGCCCACGCTGGGCGACTGCCAGGTGCTGGGAGAACCCGATATCGCCAAGGTTTCCATCGTAGGGATCGGGATGAGGAGCAACAGCGGAGTGGCGGCCCTCATGTTCGAAACGCTTGCCCGGGAAAACATCAACATCAAGATGATCGCCACCTCTGAGATAAAGATTTCCTGCATAATGGACGAAAAGTACACTGAACTGGCGGTCAGGGTGCTGCATGACGCCTTCGCGCTCGACAGGAAATCCAAAGGCGCAGGAAACGACATCCTGGTTCAGGAAGAACATTGAGGAAACAGCAATGGAAGTGAAAATCTACGATACCACGCTGCGTGACGGCACGCAGGCCGAGGATTTTAGCATTTCAAGCGACGACAAGGTCCGCATAGCCCTCAAGCTCGACGATATAGGCATTCATTACATCGAGGGAGGCTGGCCGGGGTCCAACCCCAAGGATGCGTGTTTTTTCAAGGAAATTCAAAACTATCACCTCAAGCACGCCAAAATTGCCGCCTTCGGCTCAACTCACCATCCAGCTTCGACCGCTTCCTCCGATCCAAATTTAAAGGCCCTGCTCGACGCAAATACGGAATTGGTGACCATATTTGGAAAAAGCTGGACGGTGCACGTAAAAGAGGCCCTGCTCACAACCCTTGAACGCAACCTCGCTCTCATTTATGACAGCATTGTCTTCCTGCGCCGGCAGGGTAAAACCGTCTTCTACGACGCCGAACATTTCTTTGATGGATTCAGCGACAACGCCGAATATGCCCTGGCCACCATCACAAAGGCTATAGAGGCCGGCGCCGAGTGCATCATTCTCTGTGATACAAATGGAGGCAGCCTGCCAAGCCGCATCCAAAACACCATAAGCGCCTTCAAGCAGAGGTTCCCCGGTATCGCATTCGGAATTCATGCGCACAACGATTGCGACCTCGCCGTGGCGAACTCTCTTACTGCCATAGAGATGGGGGCGGTTCAGGTCCAGGGGACATTCAACGGGGTGGGTGAAAGATGCGGAAACGCCGACCTTTGCTCCATCATAGCCAACCTTTGCCTGAAGATGGGATACTACTGCCTTGCCCCGAAGGACCTCCAAAAAATGCGTCAGGTAAGCCGCTTCATTCTCGAGCTTGCCAACATGCCTTCAAACCGCTATCAGCCGTTTATCGGCCGATGCGCCTTCGCGCACAAGGGGGGGGTCCATGTCAGCGCGGTCGTAAAAAACCCTAAGACATACGAACACATTGACCCAAGCCTGGTCGGAAACAGGAGGAGGATTCTGGTTTCGGACCTGTCCGGACGCGCCACAATTAAGCAAAAAGCCGAGGAATTCGGCCTCAAGCTTTCAAAGACCAACCCGGTAGCCATGCAGGTGCTCGCAGAGCTGAAGGAACTGGAAAACCAGGGATTTCAGTTCGAGGCGGCGGAGGCGAGTTTTGAGCTTCTCATCAACAGGACTATGGGCAAAACCAAGAAATATTTCGAACTTGTCGGCTTCCGGGTGATCGACCAGAAGCAGAGCGAAGGCAAGGACCCCGTGGCCGAGGCTACTATCCAAATCCGCGTGGGAGGCCACCTGGAACACACAGCCGCAATTGGCAACGGGCCGGTGAATGCCCTGGACAAAGCCTTGCGAAAATCTTTGGAAAAATTCTATCCCGAGCTGAAGAACGTGGAGCTTGTGGACTATAAAGTGCGCGTGCTGCCAGGCCTTGCGGGGACCGGGGCAAAGGTTCGGGTGCTCATCGAATCCACTGACGGACTTGACAGATGGGGCACGGTCGGCGTCTCGCACGATATCCTCGAAGCCAGCTGGCAGGCGCTCGTGGACAGTATCAACTACAAGATGTATAAGTCCGAAAAGGACAGCCCTTCCAAGTGAAGAAGGCAGGAGGTCAGGCTTTTTTTGCCGCGACCAGCCGGGCGAAATGCTCGAATGAGCGATCGTAGGTCCTCTCAGCGTCCGGTGGAAAACAACATCCGGGAAGTTGCCTGCTCTTGAGGTGGTATTCGATACACTCGCAACAGAGGCCTGTCCTGGGGCATCCATCGTAGGTGCATGTGCATCTGCCGCTGTTTTGTTCTTTCCTGCATTCCATCAGTTAACCTCAACATGATGAGAGTTTGAACCGGTCTTTCCGCCCTTTATGAAGACGGCTGCGATGAGACAAACCAGGACGGCCTCCCATGCGCCGACGGCAGTCCAGCTTCCGGTCAGCCCATAAGCAATCCCGCCGCCAATAATCGCAGGAACTCCCGAAAGGACTATCATGCCAAAACGCCATGCCCAGTTCATAGGCGTCTCCCCGGATATATTATTGTGAAAGTGAATGCGAAGGAGCGTGGATGACGCAATTAAGTTTCCAACATATCATGATTTGATCTCATAGATCATCATCACCTCTAAGGGAGCGCTTCGGGAATTCAATCCCGTACTTCTTGATCTTGTAGTGGATGGCTCTTCGGCTTATTCCGAGCAAATTGGCAGCTTCCTTTTGAACAAAGCCCGCCTGCCGCAAAGCTCGCACAATTGCATTTCGTTCGCTTTCTTCAAGAGACAGGGGGGAAGCATCCGCTGCAACAGCAGGAGATTTCTTCGGCGCATCCGGGAGCCCGGAAAGACTCAGGTCGCTTTTGTGCAGGACCCCATCGCGACACAGGACCACACCGCCCTCCAGGGCATTTTTGAGTTCCCTCACATTGCCCGGCCATGGATATTCGCAAAGCCACCTGATAGTTTCAGCAGGCAGCTTGACCTGAGGGAGGTTGTGGTCTTTGCAGAATTTTTCAACAAACTGCTGCGCAAGCACGGGTATGTCCTCACGCCGTTCTCTGAGCGAAGGGATCTTCAGGGTCACTACACGAAGCCGGTAATAGAGGTCTTCGCGGAAAGCGCCTGCTGCGACATCTCCGGGAAGGTCGACATTGGTTGCGGAAATCACCCGGCAGTTAACCGGGATTTCCCTGAGGTCTCCGATCCTCCTGATTTTCCTGTCTTCCAGAAACCTTAGGAGCCGCACCTGCATATCATGGGAGATATTTCCTATCTCGTCGAGAAAGAGGGTCCCCTTGTCGGCAGCCTCGATCAATCCTTTTTTGTCTTTGATGGCGTGAGTAAAGGCGCCGCGAACGTGCCCGAAGAGCTCACTTTCCAGCAGTCCGCTGGGAGTGGAGCCGCAGTCCACAACAATGAAAGGCTGTTCACGGCGGGGACCTCGCTGATGCAGCAGGTGCGCTACACGCTCCTTGCCCACCCCGCTTTCGCCAAGGATCAATACATTTACGTCACTTCTGGCAATGCGGTCAACGAGGTCATAGAGTTCTCGCATTGCCGGGCTCTTGCCGCCCCAGACAGACTCGCTGACCGGCGGCAGCGCATCCAGAGCAGGTTTTGGCGCGCTCTTTTTCAGCACCTCCTGGACCTTCAAGATCAGATCGCGACCGTTGAACGGTTTGGTCAGGTAGTCAACGGCCCCCGCTTTGACAGCCTTCACCGCATCCGGTATCGTCCCATAGGCTGTAAGAAACATCACCGGCAGACCCGGGCGGATCGCCTGGGCGGCGGAAAACAGGTCCATGCCCCCCATACCCGGCATCTTTACGTCGGTAATCATCAGGTCCACCGGCCCGCTTTTGAGTATCTCCAGGGCTTTTTCGCCTCCGGAGGCGGTCAGGACGCGGTAGTCGATCGAAGAAAGCCTTGCCTCGAGAACGGCTAGTATGTTCAGGTCATCATCGACCACAAGAATTATCGGTTTCGTAGGTAACATCCGTCTCCTGCGGAAGGCAAAATTAAGGCGTATTGGCCGGGGCCAACTTGACAGACACCAAAAAGAAGAACCAGGCGACAGGAAATCTACACTTATACCAGGTTGCGTTCAAGATCGATGTGACCGGGAGGGCATACATCGCGCGACGCATTCGCTGCGCTCCCCCTCCCCTACGGAGGGGCGGGGTTTACCCCCGCCCAATCTTGAACGCAACACCGTATTAATCCGCGGGCTCAGGACCATCGTTCATTCTTTCCGATACAAAGGAAGTGAGAAGCTGAAAGTGCTGCCTTCGCCCGGTTTGCTGCTAACGCTGATTTCGCCCCCATGCGCCTCGACGATATGTCTGGAAATACTTAACCCCAGGCCGACCCCGTCAACCTGATCGCGAATCCCGGATGCCCTGTAATACTTATGGAAGACAAGGGTTTGCTCGGCATCGGGAATCCCCGGGCCTCTGTCGGCTACCGAAAACACCAGAAGGGGCGTTTTTGAAGAATCTTCGCGCCTAACCGAAACCAGAATTTCGCTTCCGTGGGGAGAGAACTTTATAGCATTTCCGAGCAGATTAAGCAAAACCTGCTGCAAGTTGTCCGGATCGCAGTAAAATTGTGATATTCCAGAGGTGATTTCCGAATTGATCGATATATCCTTTGCTTCCGCTACGGGAACCAAACGTGATATCGCGCCCTGGACGAATTCGCCGAGGTCCATCTCGCGCGGATGGATTTCCACCGCTCCAGCCTCCAGGCGGGATATTTGCAAAAGATGGTTAAGCAGGGTGGTAATACGTTCCAATTCAGTGCTGGCAATCAGCAGGAAACGTCTCTGCTTCTCATTTATATCACCCATGACCTCCTCAGCAATCAGGTTCACCGATTCGCGGATGGAGGTCAGAGGCGTTCGGATTTCGTGACTGAGCATCGAGATAAAGTCCGACCTCATGCGCTCTTCCTCGGTGAGCCGGGCGGCCATATCGTTGAAAGCGCCCGCAAGCTCGCCGAACTCGTCGTTGGAATGAATTCGGATTGGGGCCGTGACCCCCGATCGGGTCAAAGACTTGATCCCCCGTCTGAGCTCATGGAGCGGGCGTATCATGCCGAAGCTGAAGCCGATGACCCCGAACAGACCGATCACCAGAGAGGTTGAAACGCCTACTACGCCCCACTCCACCGCTCTTCGACCCTGGCTGTTGAGCCTTTTGACCATGCTCTCGATCCCTTGTTCGTTGACTGCCCTGGCCTTTTGAATCTTCTCGACCCACTCGTTTATCATCTCTTCCTTAAGCCAGGGAACGTCGGAATGTTCGGCGTCGGCCTGTTCCCTGCCGGATGCCAACTGCTCCTGATAGTCCCGCCAAAGGCCCTCCCAGGGATTCTCCGCACTGCCGCTCACACCGAGCCACAGAATCTCGAACAGGTTAGATTCATATTCTTTCTGGCCATCTGCAAAGTATTGCTTATACTCTTCCTTTTTCAGAAGGTCGTATTTTTTTTGATTTTCCGCCATCCACCACAGGGTGTCTATCATCTTCTTGGACGCGGTGGAAATCCGGTAGTTTCGGTTGACGATATCCTCGGAGATTCTGCCGAGTTCCTTGATGTGGACGAAAAGCGAGAGAATGGTACCGTAAAAAACAAGACAGGCTAAAAGATACCAGGCAAAAAGCTTGACCAGTATTCCAGCTCTTAGTCTCATGGGGCAAAATTTCCACACTAAGATAGACTTGGTGCAACGCTTGGCGAAAACAGAGAATAATAGTAAATCATTGGAAAAGGACCGAAAAGCGAAAAATGCGGGTACACGCGCCGCAGGCAGGCCAAGCAAAACCTGAAAGAATTCAATGAGAAAAGAAGTTGTAAAGGACATTGGCTGGCCCGGTCGATCTCAATCGTGTATAATTCATCAAATGGCAAACGGAAGAATACGCTGGGAAAAGACTCACTGCGCGCGGATGGATCATGGGGGCTGCGCACTGCTCGTGCGGGTGAAGGGTAACCGGATCCAGCAGGTTAAAGGGGATCCTCAGGGGTATTTGAACAGGGGATACACCTGCTATAAGGGCAGGGTCTCGGCCGACCGCCTCACTCACCCGGACCGCCTCCGGCATCCGCTCAAGCGGGAGGGCAATCGCGGCGAAGGCAAATGGAAGCGCATCACCTGGAATGAAGCCCTTGACGAAACGGCGGAAAACCTGCTCCGGATAAGGGAAAGATACGGCGCACGGGCGGTCGCCTTTGGCGCAGGCATGCCCAAGGGACTCGAACATTTCGTGTTGATCCGCCTGGCCAACGTCTTCGGCTCGCCAAACGTCGTCGCCGTCCAGGACGTATGCCATGCCGCACGCGAGCTAACGGGCATTCACACCTGTGGATTCTACCCCGTCGCCGACCTGCACAATCCGACTCAACTCATCCTCTCCTGGGGCAGCAACGTTCTTTCCACAAACGACGAAGGGCAGATAGCAAGTCTTGCCCTGGACCGGCTCAAAGAAGGGGCCCGGCTGATAGTGGTCGATCCCCGCAGGACCGACTTGGCCGACAGGGCCGACCTGTGGCTTCAGCTAAGGCCCGGGACGGCGCAGGCGCTCGCCCTGGGTTTTCTTAACGTCATCATCGCCGAATCGCTTTACGACAGGGATTTTGTCGAAAAGCACACCTACGGGTTCGAAGACCTCGCCCGACATGTGAGACAGTACACCCCGGAAAAGGTGTCCGAGATCACATGGGTCCGGGCCGACTCCATCCGCAGGGCCGCGCGCCTTTATGCCGAAGCAAAACCAGCGGCTCTCCAGTGGGGCAATAGCATCGAACACGACATCAACGCTTTCGACGCCACGCGCTCACTGGTCTGCCTCATGGCGATCAGCGGAAACCTCGAAGTCCCCGGCGGCAACGTGTGCGCCCACGACCCGCAGCTCATGGGACTGGGCGAATTCGTGCGGGCCGACCTCATTCCGGACAAGCGCCGGGAGATGATCGGGGCCCACCACGGGGTCATACCGAGGCTGATGACGGCGCCATCGGCATATTTCCGCAAGGCGGTGCTCGAAGGGATACCCTACCCCGTAAGGGCATACTACGGCATGTGCACCAATCCCCTCGTCACCTGGGCCGACAGCACTTCGACCTACAGGGCGTTCATGGCGCTCGATTTCGTTGCCGTGTCGGAGATCTTCATGACGCCCACCGCATCCCTTGCCGATATCGTCTTCCCGGCCGCCCACCAGTTCGAGATGAACGATATCGGCCACTACGGCATCGGGCACGGCATGATTCTGGCCAGGCCCAGGCTGGTCGCCCCGCCGGACGAATGCAGGCCCGACATCAGGATCATGAACGACCTCGGAAGGCGTGTGTCTCCCCCCGAATACTGGCACGAAGATTTCGAAGAGTTTCTTGAAGATGTGCTGAGACCGTCCGGGCTGACATACGCTGAATTCGCTTCGAAAGGAATTCTAAAAGGCCCCGACTGTTTCCGGCTGCATCGTAGAGAGGGTTTTCGCACGCCCACCGGCAAGGTGGAACTGAAGCTGAGCACCGCCGACAAATTCAAGCTCAAAGAACTTCCCGAATTTACGACGCTGCCCGAAGAGGAGGACCCCGAATACCCTCTGATCCTTATCAGCGCCAAGAGCCGCCATTTCCTGATGTCTTCCTACCGGTGGGTGGAGAGGCTAAGGGGAAAACGGTCCCGCCCGGTTGTGGAGATCCACCCCGAACTCGCTGCGGCACACGGGTTGAGCGAGGGCGAGGAGGTCCTCATCGAAACAAAACACGGCCAAATCATCCAGGCGGCGCACATCACCGATATCGTTCACCCCCGTACGATCAGCGCAGCCCTGGGATGGTGGTTTCCTGAAGCAGACGCCTCAGAGCAATTCGAATGGCGAAAATCCAATTTCAATATGCTCACTTCCATCGAAAAGCTTGGAAAAGAGTTCGGAACGCCCAACCTCAAAAACATTCCCTGCCGGATACGCGGGATCTAATCAAAGAGCCAGGTCACGATTTTCGATATTGAAAGAATTCATAGCCGCCAGCAAGGCAATCTGATCCTGCTGAATGGGAATCTTGGGTTTGAAATTAAGGGCGGACAGGAACCACACGGGTGAAAAGCGAAAGCCCCTTATGGAGGGGCTTTCGCGGCCAAGGAAGGTCTCCTGGGGTATTGCAGATTAGTGTTGCGGGGAATTCTGGGTTTTGGCCTCACTCCTGCCTTGTCAACTGCACTTGCTCTTTATCGGTCTTGACAAGGCCGTCTCCTTCTCCCGACAGAAAATCGGCATATGACAGGCTCAGGCCCAGGCTTTTCGCCAGGTCGCGGGCGTCTTTGGACATCTGCGGCTGGGTGATGAGAACGACGAGGTCGAAATCCTTTGCCTGTCCCTCCGCAGGGGCCACTTTGACGGAAGACCCGCCGTTGGGGGCAACCGATTGGACCGGGGCGTTCTGCACCTGGATTCCCGCCGTCCCGAGCGCTTTTTTAGCTTCGGCAAAATCGTCAAGTCCTGCGGCAAACATCATGACTTCAGCCTTGGGGAGCTTTTGGCGCAGCAGCGAGGCTTCGTTTACGGCAAAGGTCAGGGCCGCCCGATGCATGGCCGGGGGCGCCTTGTCATATGCCTGCACAAAGGCGACGCTTGCAGGGATTTCACCGTCGTAGGGGCGAATGACGAGCCCGGCGCTTGGGCCGGCTTCGCTCAGCATGCGTTCGAGCTGGAGGTCCGTTACTACATTGGTGTCTTTGGCCAGCCCGAAACGCCGGTCGATCCGGTCGAGCGCGCGTTCGACTCCAGGCGATACGATCACCGAATCTGCCTCGAGTTCGATCGTTTCATCCTGGAGTTCGAACTGTATGGCTTCGGGCTTGCACTCCGCCCAGCACAGCGCGCATCCCAGGCATCGGCGGCAGCTAAGGCACCTGCTGGCTTCCTTCAAAGCCCTTTCTTCGTCGAACCCCAGTTCCACCTCGTTATAGTTGTTCCGGCGCTCATCCACCCCGATTTCGATGAACTGCTGGCGAGGGGAAGGAATATCCCCGAATCTCACTATGAATCGGCCTTTATTTTCGTATTGCATCGGTTCCCTCTTAAGAGTTCTTAGTTTTGAGTTCTTAGTTTTGAGCTTGCAAACCAGGAACTGAAAACTGTCATCTCAAAACCGTCCCCTGGGTTTTCTCCCGCTTGGCCTCCAGGTATCTTATTATACCCTGCGCAGCCTTTCGGCCCCCGGCGCAGGCGCGAATCGCGATATCCGGGCCGGTTTCCACGTCACCCGCCGAGAACACTCCCTCGACGTTTGTCATGTAATTGCTCTTATCGACTGCAAAGGTGGCCCACCTGGTGATATTGAGTTTGCTGCCCTCAGGGACGAAGCTCAAGTCCGGGGCCTGGCCGATCGCCGGGATCAGGGTCTGGGCTTCCACGACGAATTCGGAGCCTTCGATGGGTACCGGGCGCCGTCTTCCGCTGGCATCGGGCTCCCCCAGCTCCATCCTGAGGCACTTGAGGCCGGTCATCTTTCCACCCTCGCCCACTACCTCAACTGGAGCCACCAGGTACTGGAACTTCACGCCTTCGTGTTCTGCGGCATCGATTTCCCAGGGGCTTGCGGGCATCTCCCTTTTGGTCCTGCGGTAAAGAACATGCACTTCATCGAACCCTTCGCGCCAACTGACGCGCGCGGCGTCCATCGCCACGTTTCCACCGCCGACTACTATGACCTTGCCTTTGGCGGGCCACTTTTTGCCCGCGTTTACTTCGCGCAGGAAATCGACACCGTCGACCACCCCTTCCATGTCTTCGCCCTTGATCTGGAGCTTCATTCCCTTGTGCGCGCCGACGCCTATAAATACGGCATCGTACTGGCTCATGATCTCATCGAAAGAGATGTCTTTGCCGATCCTGGTATTGCAGCGGAGCTCCGCCCCGTGGGAAAGCATCCAGTTTATCTCGTACATAAGCGTCGGGGTCGGGAGCCTGTACTCGGGGATGCCGTATCGAAACATGCCGCCCGGCTCGGCGAGGGCTTCAAAAACCACCGAATGATACCCGGCCTTTCCGAGAAAATATGCGCACGAAAGACCGGCGGGGCCAGCGCCGATGATGGCGACCTTTTCCCTGTGGAACTCATCGGGGACTTCGACCGGGGCGGGGAGCCGGTTATTCATTTCATAGTCGGCAACGTAGCGCTTGAGAGTGCAGATCGAGATCGGTTCATCCATATAGCCCCGGTTGCATGCGGTCTCACAGGGATGAGGACACACGCGGCCGATCGAGAGGGCAAAGGGGAGCTGCCGCCTTATGATGGAAAGCGACTTGGTGTAATCACGGTCGACGATATTTCCCACGTAAGAGCGAATATCCAGGTTTCCCGGACAGGTCGCCTGGCAAACGGGCATGTCTTCCTTGAAGATGTTGAAATCGCCGGTATCGGGGTTGAAAAAGTCGATAGCCGTTCGGTACCCGATGCCCTCGTTGAAGTCGTCATACATATTGATCGGGCAAACCCGAATACACTCGCGGCATCCGTCGCATTTTTCGAGGTCAACACGGGTGGTTTTGCGTCGGATGCGAAAAGTGTAAGACCCGTCTTTAGCGGTCGCTCTTTCCACCTCAGCGTTCGTAATGATGCGGATATTGGGGTGTTTTTTTGCCGCTTCGTAGTTCGGATCGACTGCCGCCGGCTTGCCGTTCAACAGATGTGTCTGCGGGATGCGCCCCGCCCCCAGGGCTGGGGAGGTTTCCACCAGTACGACCTGCCGGCCCCCTTCCGCCTGTTCGATCGCAGCCGCAATACCTGCCGGATCGCCCCCGAAGATAATTACCCGTTTATCGGACACTTGAGTCCTCCGTTTGTCTGTTTGTTGAATCAAGCGGCGGCTTTCGCAGCCCGTTCCAGGATCTCATAGCTGGGCGTGGCGCCGTCCACGCCGGCGACTCCAACCAATCCGCGCCGCTGCAGGGCCAAAACGTACTTGAGAGCTTCGGGAGGAGCTATCCCGAGCCTTTTGGCAAGTTCCGGGACCGAAGCGGCGCCATTTTGCATTTCCTTCAAAATCCCGTGCGTGGCAATTTCGTCGATCACGATAGTGTCGAGAGTCCGCCACATTTCGTGTTCGGTAAATTTTTCGCCGTACTTGTTGCCTTCAGTTTCGAAGACGGTGAACTTACCGGCAACCCAGCGCAGCTTCTCGCTGGCAAGAGCGGCCCCGGCGATTTCAAGCCTTTCTTTGAGTTCGGGCAGCGGAAAGCGTTCAGCCGAACCAAGAGGGCCAATTTCACTGATAGTGTTATGAAAAGTGGTGACCAGGCTGACAAACCGGTCCCCCTCCGCCGACGAGCATTGGTTAAAGGCAACCCGCTCCGGATTGAGACCCACGTAACCCAGGGTTCTCCGGGCGAGGCCCATTTTCACCTTGGCCTGGTAATTGCCGGAAATGTAGTGACAATCTCCGAAGTGGCAACCGACCGCCATGATTCCGTCCGCCCCTTCTTTGAAGGCGTTGACCACCATAGTCGGGTCCACCCGGCCCGTGCACATGATACGGATGATTCGAATATCCGTGGTATATTGCATCCTGGAAACTCCAGCGAAGTCAGCCGCTGCGTAGCCTCACCAGGTGCAGCACATCACCAGAAGCTTGGGGACAAAATCGGGCACTTGTAGCCTCCTTGAAGATGTGAGCAGAAAAAGCCTTTTTCCTCTTCACTGTTCACTGTTCACTGTTGACCGAGCCTATGCCGTTTCCTCCAGGAACGCCTTTATTTGCTCGCCTATCTGCGCATCCGAGTACGAATTGACGCTGAGGGCGTGCTGATAGCAGGTGGCGGCGCAGACCCCGCATCCCTTGCAGGCGACCGGAATCACCTTGACCTTGCGCCCCTTCTCGCCCCGCACGATTTCCAGGGCGCCATAGGGACAAAGGGCGGCACAAAGTCCGCAGCCCCGGCACGCATCTTCATCGACCAGCGTGGAGACGATCGGCTCGACCGAAAGCACGCCCTTGGACAGCGGAATCGATGCGCGGGACGCAGCTCCGAGCGCCTGCGATATCGCTTCGCGAACGGTTGCCGGATAGTGTGCGTTTCCGCACAGATAGATGCCGTCCGTTGCGAAGTCGAGCGGTTTAAGCTTCACGTGTCCTTCCAGGAAGAACTTGTTTGCATCGAGCGATACCCGGAGCAACTGGGATATCGTTTCGTTGTCCTCGCCCGCCACAAGCGGGGTGGAAA
>DASPQK010000078.1:0-5723 GCA_035624985.1 Syntrophobacteraceae bacterium
GGGCGGGGATAAACCCCGCCCCTACCTGAGCGAGGGCTTCATGACCTCTCGATCACCTCGATGTTGAACGCAACTTAGTATTACACGGGCGGAAATGATCGGCGCTAGACGGAGTGAGGACTAAGGGCGTCCTATTCGTGCGACTTTGACCGACGAGTACAAAGAAAAGAAAGTGTGCTTTTCATGACTGCCGCCGTGGAGAGGTGTTCATCGGCCTTAATTCCGGCAGCAATAACTGCATCCGGCTTAGTGTAGAGGGCAACGGCACAGGAATACCGAAAAGATTTGAAATTAGTAAATTAAAGTCGCTGGGGCTGAGGCTTGTGTCGGACCTGGTCAGACACGAACTCGAAGGTGAAATGGAAATCTCTCGGTACAAGGGGACCTGTGTAAATGTCACATTCAGGGAAGCAAGAGCACGCCAGAAGCGGGAAAGCTTGCAGTAAGCCCCGTATCTTTATCGTCGAAAATGAGATCCTAATCGTTCGGGGGCTTGAAGAGGCACTTGAGTACCTCGGTTACTCAGTATGTGGCTTTGCCTTTTCGGGAGAAGACGCCATCTTGTTAATCGAGAGGCACAAGCCCGATCTTGTTCTGGTCGATATCCGCCTCAAAGGGGAGATGGATGGAATCGAGCTTGCCGACAAAATTACCTCACATCATAAGATCCCGGTGATTTACATCACAGCCTACTCGGACCGGGAACTCCTTGAACGGGCAAAGGTTACCGACCCATCCGGATTTATCGTGAAGCCGGTTGGAGACAGGCAACTCAAGGCAAACATCGAGCTTGCTCTGGAGAGATGCCGGAGAGATCGAGAAAGGGCGTTGGCCCTGGAACCCCGCCGAAGGACCAATGAGGAACTGCGGGCCCAGCTAAGCCAGAAGACCGCGGAGCTGGAAGAAACAATGGATGCCCTCCAATGTACGAAGGCAGAACTTGAACGGAACAGGGCAAAACTCGACGAACTTCGGCTGGAACTCCAGGAAGTAAACAAAACCCTGCTAAACTTGACTGCCCACATGGCCAGAATGAGAGAAGAGTTGGAAATGGAGGTGGCGGCGGCTTTGAGAATGCGTGTGATGCCGATTTTAAGACAGCTTCAATCGGACCCCGACTATCGAAAATGCCGGGTGGAACTTGAGATGCTTGCGATGCACGTGGACCAACTTTCGGGGAATTTGATGAAAGGCCCGCAGATATCCCGCGTCCTTTCCACGACTGAATTGCGCATCTCAGGGCTCATCAAGCACGGCCTGACCAGTGAGGAGATTGCGAGCCGATTGTACCTCTCGCTCGACACTATAAAGACCCACCGCCGTAATATTCGAAAAAAGCTTGGAATTCAGAATAAAGACTACAAACTTTCCGCACATCTCAGGGGCCTTTGGGCGTCGGAACAGAACAATTAGGAATTAGGAATTAGGAATTAGGAATTAATACTACAAACTTTCGGCACATCGGACCTTTGGGAGGGCAACTCCGGCCATTCGTCCTGAGGCGGCCCATTTGGAAGCGCGGTAATCCGGAACACGATCGCGTCTCGTATTTTTGAAATCTGCCGGTGGGTATCCGCATACCCACTTTTATACCCACCAAGAATCACCCTTGACTGTTTTATCATGCCGAAGCATAAGATCCCATTATAGTTATAGTATCATCTTCGCCTGAACCCCGGGGCTGGGGCAGGCGGGAAGCAAACTGTAAACTCCGGCGATGAAGGGGCGTCCTGAAACCCGCGAGGACCGGCGCCGCTCAGATATCTTTTGTACGTCCGATTTGGGAATCCTTCGGTTTTTACGGGTTTCAGGGTCGCAGCAGAAGTTTTTCGGGCAAAAATTCGATCTCAACATGCAGTTTGGATGCGTAGGGCAGGGGTTGATGCATTATTCGGTTTAATAGAGGTAAACAAATAGAGGGGTTTGGGAAGGTGGCGAAAATGCCTTTCCACGATGGAACTATTTTTAAAACTGGAGGAGGAAATGATGAGGATTCGTTATTGCCGGTCCATATTGCATTTGTTTTGGATTCTCGTTGCTGCGGCTTTTACGGTCGCCGGCTGCGCTACAAATCTATATCAACAGAATATCGCGACACGCTTTGATGAAGCGGCCTCTGTACACGTGGCAGTCCTGTCGGTCGCGCCGTGGAATGACTATGTCCAGGCGTTGCAGCCTTCATTTGACTTAACGCCGTCCGACGCGCTGAATATATCACTGCCTTCCACAATGGCTATGGAGGAAAAAGTCCTGGACGCCATCGGGAGTCGATTCAAGGTAGCGCTCCCGCAAATCTCAACTACCGGTTCTACAACAGCTGGGGACACATCAAAGATCGCTTTTGAACCGTCGCCCGCCGGGAGCCGGACCGCAGCCGGTTTGCCCCCAACCGCGGAAGTCAGCCAGCCCACAGGTGTGGACCAGTTGTTGAAGTATTGGGCAGCGACTGCGATCTATCAGGAAGTCCAGATGCTCAACCGCTACGTCAAAGACGCCGCCGTGCATGAAGGATATACTCCTTACCTCGTTCGCCTGCAGGTAAGCCTGATGCCTCGTATGCAGGATCAGCCGTTGGACGCCTACACGACAATTTCATTTTTCCCTGATTTACCTTTACCTGGTGGACCAAAAAACCCGACCGAGACCGCTGCAACCTATCCAGATGAAGTCTCGGGGATTCGAATCATACCGCTCGTCGTGACCGACGACGTAGAGATGGCGATCCACAACCATTCATTGGATCGACTCAGGGAATTCGCGTTGGCGTTATCGGCGGCAGTTCGCGGGGTTGGGGCGACCGGGGACTTTCAGAGGATGTATGAAAGATTACAAACCGTGAAGGGGCAGGACCTAAACAGTACTTTTATGGTAGCCAGAGTGACCGGCAATACAATCCGATGTCGGTTTGGAGCGCACTTCCAGTCTGAGTCTAAATACGCGATGACGGCCCAGACTCACCCTGTAACCTTGGTGGTGCTTGTTCCCAAATGCAGAGCCCGGAATGCTGACTTTAAAGAAAGAACAGTTTATCTTGTTGCAAAGACGACATTGACCAACCCGCAGACAGGGAAAAACTTGGAACCACGGTCTCATGCCGAGACACGGGCCGAGACGCGCCGTTTATTTCCCGGGGGAATTCCCAATGAAAAGAACGACGACCTGACCCGCTCCATAATTATGAACGATTGGGAAGGATTTAAGTCAACGGTCAAAGATTTAGCCCCCCCCGAAGGTCTTTTGTATAAGTGGGCGGAACTGACGGAGGTCCGTCTCGGGACTTCCTATGCAACCGCAAGCTTTACGGTCCCCAGGGATCACAAGCGACCCCTGTTTGACGGTCAGACTCCTTTAGTGCTCGATGACTGTAAGACTTCTTCTGTAGTCAAGTTGCGCAGCGCGGTCGGAGGGCTGGACCCCAACAGGCTCATAGCCAAACTGACGGTATCAGGAAATACTACCCTGTGTCATACGGACATCAAGGTGAGCAGTGACGGCAAGGAAGCCGACATCAAGTTCCCCTCCCTGGTCGTGTGTAAGTTGGCAACAAAGGAAAAGCCTGACGAGGTCAACAAGAAAAAAAAGTCTGATCGGGTGGAAAAGGAGAAAACGCCAGACCCCGTAATCAATCTATGTGTTGCTGACTTACGGGAAGAAGAATCCAACGAGAAGGCTGGTGGTTCGGCCAATTGCTCCGATCCGCAGAACTGTTCTGATCGGCAGAACTGTTCTGATCTGCAGAACAAGTTGCACGGATGTTCTTGTGTTTTCCCTGGATGTAAATATGCGCAAGTCAAAGCCGATCCTCAAAAATCCGACCTTAGCCTTACCGCCAACGCAAGCGTCGTTATTGCAGATAAGGACCGCCATGGCAAACTCACGATAGCGTTTTTCGGTGGAGCAGACGCCTCAGGCAAGTCAGACACATCAGCTAAATCGCAGCAGACAGTCAAAAAAGAGGATCAGAAGATCTTTCTTACCGTAAAGGGCGCGGATGCGCAGATTGCCGCCTCCGGCACTTCAACGACCATTAAGCCCGCAAAAGACGGCTGGAATGTGTCGGGTTTCGGCACGTTGAACCTTTCCCTAAGCAATCTTGACCCAAGCAGCAGGGTGAAGATTTCGGCCAAGGACACTGTAAATGACATTTCACTTCCGGATATCGAATTTCCAGTGTTCAGCTTAAGGCCGGAGCATGTCAAGTAGCGGATTTTTTCGATTTGGTACATTGTCAACTTAATTTATTATAGTTGGATAGTGCCTTTCCATCTTTTGGCGCGCTTTAGCTCTGGTTAGGGTCCAGTTTACGGTCGCTTTGATACTGTTACGTTCCTCGACCAGTGCATGGACTTCATTCGTAAGCTCTTCCTCGGTGGCGATGGGGCGGTCGAGGCATTGCTTCAAGATGACAGATAGCTGAATTTCTGCCGTGTTCAACCAACCGGCCTTCTTTGGAGTGTAGTGGAACTCAAATCTGGAGGCCAACTTGTAAGCTTCTTCCGGGTTGAAAACTTTGTAAAAGGAGCCCGGATTGTGTGTGCTCGCTGTCCTTAAATCGTCTGCTGCATTCATGTCTTTGGCGATGGGAGGTTGAACTCAATTTCCGGGATGAAAAAAAAGTCTTATGGGCAGGTGAGGCACAGGTCCGTGTTCCCGGAGCGGTTAAAACGGCGCCGGCACTTATCGTGGCCGCGTATGCCTTGCTATTGTTAGCGGGCACCAAATGCAAACGACGAGCTTCGACTTTGCCGGGGCCAAAGTGGAGAGCCTCCGATCCATCGCTGAGGGGTTCAACCGCCAGATTGATTAATTTCTTCCGATCTCAGCTATGGAGAAAAGCGATTGGAGTGAATTTAGGGCATTTCAACGATAGAGCAAAGATAGGAGCGAAACCTTGTTTACTAAACATGTCCTTACCGTCAGCCGTTCTTTATGGAATCAAATAGCCAAAGACGATGGTGGGTATCCCAATACCCACTTTATACCCACCAAGAATCACCCTTGACCGCTTAATCATGATGAAGCATAAGATCTCATTATAGTATCATCTTCGCCTGACCCCGCGGGCTGGGGCAGGCGGGAAGGAAACTGTAAACTCCGGCGATGAAGGGGCGTCCTGAAACCCGCGAGGACCGGCGCCGCTCAGATATCTCTTGTATGTTCGATTTGGGAATGCTTTGGTTCTTATGGGTTTTGGGGTCGCAACGGAAGTTTTGCGGGCAACAAATCGATCTCAACATGCAGTTTGGATGCGTAGGGCATAAGTTGATGTATTGTTCCTGCTTAAATAATCTTCCAACTTCACATTGCAATACGAGCCGCAGAGGAGGAGAGTATGCCAGCTAAACTGAGGATGCGGATTTGCCGGTTTGCGTTTTGGATTCGAATGCCGGGTATGACGTTTTGCGGAAATTCCCGGATCTGTGTTGCGCTAAAAGGGCTGCTGATAATCATGCTTTGCGGCGCCGTATCCTGCTGTTCCCTCCCCTGGGAACATTGGGTGGGGGACCCCGCCTGTCCACCGGAGCCATCGTTTAT
Source organism: Syntrophobacteraceae bacterium (assembly GCA_035624985.1). Classification (GTDB taxonomy): domain Bacteria; phylum Desulfobacterota; class Syntrophobacteria; order Syntrophobacterales; family Syntrophobacteraceae; genus SbD1. Next base: position 5,536 of record DASPQK010000078.1, read on the forward strand.
CTCAACGCAAGGTCAACAGGGATCCCACAAGACTATCTACAGTGAGGCAGAGTTCAACGGCGATTGGGGCAAGTATCAGCAGGATTGCCCCGCCCTTCTTGACTCTCAGTGCGCTGCCCAGCCACCTGACTCTCGGTGTGAAAAGTGCAAGGTGATCAGGAATCGTATAGTTCAGGGGACGATACTTC
>DASPQK010000079.1:0-2247 GCA_035624985.1 Syntrophobacteraceae bacterium
TGCCATCTCTATGCTCTTTATGTCAGCGGCGGTCGGCTTATGTGCACTGACCGCGATCATCAGACTCTTCCGTGGCGAGTCCAAAATTGGCAACTTCTTCGTGGACATGTGGCGGGTGCTGGTTTACATGTTCGTGCCGACCGCCTTGATCCTCGCCTTCATCTTTATTGTCCAAGGTAGTCCGATGACCTTTAAAAGCTCTCACCAGGTTTCTACACTCGAACCCGCGGCCATGGGAACAACGGACAAGGGCGAGGCGAAGCAGCAGACGATCATAGTGGGGCCGGTGGCGGCATTCGAGTCTATGAAGATGCTTGGGACCAACGGGGGTGGATTTTATGGCATGAATTCCGCGCACCCCTTTGAGAATCCGACTGGGTTATCGAATTTTTTCAACACCCTTGGCATGATGATCTTTCCGTTTGCCCTCGTGCTGATGTACGGCCGGATGCTCGGCCGGATGCGGCATGCCTATGTCATTTTCTTGGTCATGTTGGTTTTGGCGGCCGGCACTGTTGTCTGGACGGTCTACTACGATACGTTGAAGGGGAATCCTGGATTGACCGGCCATCCTGTGGCACGAACATACGAAATCCCCAGTGCAACAGCACCGGGTGGAAGACTGGTATTAAATCTGCCAGCAGTCCCAAGCCTACCGGTGGACCAGCACTTAGGCAATCTCGAGGGCAAAGAGATGCGATTCGGGACATCGGCAGGCGCTACCTTTGATGCGCTGACGACAGACGTAACTTGTGGCGCGGTGAACGCAGAGGAAAACAGCCTCAATCCGATCGCAGCCTTGTCGCCCATGGTTGGAATGTGGCTCAACTGTATCTACGGGGGCAAGGGGGTAGGGATGATCAATCTATTGCTTTACTTAATCATCGGCATCTTCGTAGCGGGCATGATGGTGGGTAGGACACCTGAGTATCTGGGTAAGAAGATCGGGGGTCGCGAGGTAAAGCTTGCGATCATCGCCCTGCTCGTCCATCCGTTCATGATTCTCTTCCCCACCGGGCTCTTTGCTGCGACAAGCTGGGGGCTCAAGGCCGTTAGCAATCCAGGCGCAAACGGTTTTTCTCAAATAATGTACAATTTCTCTTCGGCCTCCGCTAATAATGGTTCGGCTTTTGACGGATTATCAGTCGCCTATGGTTTGGTAACTAATCCAAATCCGGCGCCGACAGCGATCCCATGGAATATTGCAGCAGGTCTCGTTATGGTCTTCAGCCGCTATCTGCCGATTGTGGCGCCAATTGCCATGGCGGCATTTCTCGGAGAGAAGAAATCGGCTCCGTTTGGTCTGGGGACTCTGCGCGATGACACGGTCACCTTTGGCATCCTCTTGCTTGGGACGATCCTTATTGTCGGAGCCCTGCTCTTTCTGCCGGTCGCGGCACTGGGACCGCTTGCAGAGCACTTGGGTCCCATTCCTTTTGGAGGGTGACCGAGAATTGTTAAAGATCGTCTCATTAAAGATGTCAACGAGAAATTCCGAAATGAAAAAAGTTCTTAAAGGAGTGCTGTATGAATAGTGCGTCAAGTAATAGAGAAACGATACGGGAGATTCCTTTGTCTTCGGAACAGCCGCGGCCACTGCGTCGCGTGAAGCCAAGAGGATTGATAGAAAAGGAAACTGGAATGGTGGCCTTGAAACAGGCACTCATCATGCTGCGGCCTGACATCCAATGGAAGAATCCTGTGATGTTTGTGGTCGAGGTGGGTGCGTTCCTAACCCTTCTGTTTATCTTGCAAGCGGCGTGGGGCAGGCAGGCCAGTCAGGTTCCGATTGTGTATTTTATTGCGCTTGACGCCTGGCTTTTTCTGACAGTTTTGTTTGCGAATTTTGCCACAGCCCTTGCCGAGGCTCGTGGCAAAGCCCAGGCCGATTCGCTCAGGAAAGCTCGTCACGATACGGTGGCCTACCGTCTGAATGCTGCCGGCGCCATCGAGGAGGTTTCCTCCACGGTTTTGAAACCGGGCGATCAGGTCGTCGTACAGGCAGGACAGACGATTCCTGGAGATGGGGAGATCATAGAAGGTATCGCCTCCGTCGATGAGTCGGCGATTACCGGCGAGTCGGCTCCTGTCATTCGCGCTGCGGGCGGCGACCGATCGGGCGTGACCGGAGGCACCGTTGTACTCTCGGATCGGATCGTTGTTCGGATTACGAGCGGCGCGGGTGATTTGTTCCTCGATCGGATGATCGCGCTGGTGGAGGGGGCCATCCGTCAACGATCTCCGAAT
>DASPQK010000080.1:0-18206 GCA_035624985.1 Syntrophobacteraceae bacterium
GCATATGATCCCACACTCAAAGACTCCAAGCACTCATAGATGTATTCATCGCCATTATAAAAAGGAATCACGATAGAGACCTTATGCATGAAACGATCCTTCACTGGGATTGCCGGACAATATGCTGCCTCCAGTCCTCAAGGGACGCTGCAACAATGGGGAGATTCATTAGCAGCTAGGTCAATACCTTGTAGAGAGCATTTTCAAAGGCGTCGGCGGAGTACTTTTTCGTCACAACATCCTTTAGACTTTGTGATAACGATTCGTACTTCTCTCTGTTGCTTAACTCTTCGTACCTCAACATGAACTCTTCGCTATTATCGAACAATAGAATATCCTTGCCATCCCGGAGGTCTAGGCCATAAGCCCCGATGGGCGTGGAGAGTACAGGACGTCCAGTTAGACCGGCTTCCAGTATTTTTATCCGGGTGCCTCCACCAGCAAGGATAGGGACAACGACTGCTCGTGCCCTTTCGTAGTACGGGACTAAAGATTCCACATCCGCATGCAGTTCGATGTTGCCGTGCTCGCTGCATATTGATTTCACATCCTCGCAAGGGTCTCTGCCAACTACCAGACATTCCGCATCCGCATACCTGTCTGAAAATTTCCTATAAATTTCACTAATGAACCATTTCAGGCCATTTACATTAGGAGGGTATTTAAGCAAACCTACAAACAATAAGCAATTGCGATTGCCATATCCTTCCCCAAATGTGTGGCTTGTGACCACCTCATTCGTATACACGTTGGGTATAACAAACGATCTGCTATGCCCTGTCATGCAGGATGCCATGTCAATACCAGAGCAAAAAACAGACTTGAATTTACTGAGAGCCAAACGTTGATAAAGATATACATGATATTTATTTATCGATCTTACCATACGTTTCAATGGATTTAATGAATGTTCGAAAAACGTTTCATACACTGAATTATTCATGACATCATCAATATCCACTATAATTTTTGACAGGTGATCCTTATGGACACCAGCAAGGGATGACACGTTGCGTAGATAGCGTACTACGATATTATTATAGTATCCTGAATTAATTATATGAACCATACGTTTAACTTCAGTTCCTGTAAAACACGTGATTGGATAAGGGATATTTTTGCAATTGTAATACATTTTGCGTAATGCACCTTTTGGGTGTTGGATTGTCTCTAAGTGATATTTATGGCAAAATATACTGGCCACCAGATCAGCATGTTGGTCATAGGATCTAAATGCTATGTCAAGGTTTCCAAGCCTCGTCAGGGCTCTAGCGTAGTGCATGGTCCTCATATCTGCGCCACTAATTTCCGGTAACGGATAAGAATCACATATTAATAGATTGTTTCTCATCTCAAACACATTCAAGCGGGCCTAAGCAAACGCTCAACTACATTGAATTGCCAAAAAATTTTAGTCTTGACAAGGCAGCACTATTTGGCGGTTGACGAGCTCCCTATATAGCAAGCCAGGATCCGCGATACGTTGATGAGCCATCTCCTGGCCCACCGCGAGATGGGCCGCGCGAATAATATTCCATCTGATCATTGGCCAACATGAAGTCGTGATCTCAGTACATGTAGTTTTAACAGGCAGCCTATATCTCCACTTCTTCCGCATGAAAAAATAGGCCCTCCAGAACTGCAGGGGCAGCATTCTATATCCACCCGCATTGTGGATGCAAAACGCACTGATCGCGTAACACCTCATCCCTCGCTGCGTCGCTTCCAGACAAATATCAGCCCCATACATATGAAATCCGGCCAAGGCTTCATCGAAGGATAGTCCTGAAGATGCTCGGACAATCAAGACTAGTTCATCGAGGGTCACAACTTCAATACCTCCATGGAAGTGCTGGCCTGCTGCCTGTTGCCAGTAAACATGCCCGGCATACTTCCCATTTTCCTGAACACCCCATACCCCCAGCACGCCCCAGTTTGGATCGCTGTCATTAAGTACCCCGATAGCGCTCTTCAGACGCTTCACCCAACCTTCAGGCAAGTAGACATCCTGATGAACAAAGACGATGATATCCCCTTTGCACTTACGAATACCATCGTTGTATGCTTCTGCTGCGCTGGAAAAGCCGGTTTGAAGGATTAGGTCCACACCTGAGCGAAGGTCGGGAGATTGCAACAGGCAACTTTTTAGGATCGCCTCATCGTTCACTGCCGAAACGATTGTCAGCGACATGTCAATCTCCGTCTTCTTGCACGCAGGTTACCAAAAATAGCACATTATTGCCTGGCGCCTCTGAATACCAGGAAACTACGCCATGCATTGTTCCTCCCCATCGGCAAAAACTTGACAGCCTTTTAAGGGGCGCTCAGCCTTCTCAGTAGAGAACGCATGCTTTTCCTGCATTAGCCCGACGTTGATTTCATAATCGGTCTGACGAAGGTCCTCTTCAAATTTACGTAATAAGCGAGTATGGTGTTTGCGAAAAGTAGGATAGGTACCCTGACACCCGGTCACAAAATCACAATTCCACGTTATCGTGGAAGAAGCATACTCAACCAACGAGCGTTTGTCAAACATCGTAAAGGTGCAAAATGAGCTATCCCCCACCGCAGGTAGGTCGCAGATGCAGCATACCAGCTTCCCGACAGGCGGTACTCGCCTGCAAGCGATTTCATTTGCTGCAGAAGTCCAAGTTTGCCCAGTCGGGCCCGCTCTTGGTCATTTGCCTGAAAACGCTCCAAGATGGCGATGCTGATGGCCCTGATTCGGTCCTTATATAGTGATTTCCGGTTGGTATGTCTCCCCTCCGCCGGGCTGTAAACCGCCAGTGGTTCAGCAACATAAGCAACACTGTGCTCCGCCGCAAGTCTGAAGTAAAGCTCAAGGTCTTCGGACGTTCTTAGATCTTCTCGAAAGAATCCAATCTTGGAGAGTGCTTCCCGTTTCACTAGAAGCGTCGTAGTTATGAACAGGTGGCCAGTTGTCATCATGGTTCTGTAGACGTCTTTAAGCACTCCCGTCGTCAGCCGTTTTCGGCTGGCCCCAGTCTCATAAAGATAGAGATTCCAGGATGATATTTCACCCCTGCTTTCGTGTTTGTTGAATGAAAGATCATGAAAACATAAGTCCGCGTTTAGTCGTCTACTCTCTGCGAGTTGCCTCTCCAATTTCCTGGGGAGCCAAATATCGTCTGAATCTAGAAAGGCAACCCATTCTCCTTTTGAAATCTGGATACCCGTGTTTCTAGCAGCGGCAGGTCCGGCATTAACTTGATATATATAATGTATTTTAGCTTTATAAGGCTCTAATACTTTGTCTGTACTGTCTGATGAACCATCATCAACGACTATAATTTCATACTCATCGTAGGTCTGCGATAAGACGCTATCTATAGCACGGGTAACACATTTATTGCGATTATAAGTGGGAATTATGACAGATACATAAGCTTTAGAATTGCTTAATGACATAAATATAAACCCGTATATGCATTTCCACATGTGTTGAATATTAATACTATTACCAATCCTCGCACAGTCTTAACCGCACAATGAACTGCTCTTGCTAATTAGAGAGGCGTAGGTTATGAGGTGGCTGGATAGTCGATGCATTTAATTCAAAAGCTCCAATATCCCATGCACCTGTTGAGGGCCTTCCGCTGCCTGCGATATCCCGGGTAAGAAGCGAGATACTGTTCAGATTTACCCCTTCCCCTCTGCATGCTGTGTCAGAGGAGGAAAGCTGGTAGTTGTTTGTCTGGAAGTGCGGAGTATATGAAACGAAAGAGGGCGCTCCGGTCTGTCCGTGCGCCTGCGATATGGCAGTCCACGACCCGTTATTATCCCACATCAACTCCGTGTTGCCGTTGGTCCCCGCATTCACATTATTATAATCAAAAGTTATCCCGGCCTGTTGCTCAGTGGTGGCATCCACCAGGATGACCTGAATATTTCCATTCTTTGACCCGCTGTCATAGAAGATGTTGTTTTCGATAATCGCGTTTGAAACCGAACTGGAAGCGCCAAATGAAACTCTCATCGGATAGTTCCCGCCGCCTATGCAGTCAACGAACGTATTGTTGGCTATCGTCAGATTGCTTATGGTGGTTGGGCCGCCGCCGTCAGAGAAGGCCAGGCCCTCGTACTGGATGTTGTTTAAGACGTTGTTGACGAAAGTAAAATTCGTTATGGCGGCTGGTGAGGCCGTAAAATTGGGGAACATAACTGAATTGGTGTAAGCCCCTGTCGCCGTGAAAAATGTATTGTTCCAAGCCCGATCATAGTGGAAATCCCACTGGATAAAATCCGGGTGCTGGATACCCAGATTAGATGTCGTTATGGCCGTAAAGGTGTTGTTATAGGCGTCCGTGCCATAGGTAGATTCGATTCCATCAGGGCCATAATAGCCCTGGTTTGGATCGCAGTTGATTTGAATCGAGTTGTGATGAATCAATATGTTCCCGAGAGTTGCGGAACAACTTCCTATTGTTGAGATAGCTTGGTTGCCAAGAATATTGTAGAAGGAACAGTGTGCAACTTCAAAAGAGCAATTGCTGGCTGCATAAAGGGCGCTCGCCACGTCGTGAAAGGCAACATACAGCACTTTATTCCCCGTATAAGACCCGCCACTGCTAAGGCTCATTATGTTGTTATCGGTGCTGTTTCCTCCACCGACCGGCCGATAAGCGTTCTGAAATTGCCAGTTGATGTTCCCGTCGCCATCGTTGCCGTTGATGGTCACATAGCTCTGAGTGCTTGAGAGCATGGGGCTGTTGGCCTGAGTATTTCCAGCGTCAAAAATCACTGTCCCGCTGTAACCGTAAGGGGAAGGTGACAAGGCTCCCGTAGCAATCGTAATCTGGCTGCCGCTCGTACCCGAAGCCCCGATTGTCAAAGGCGAAGTATAGGTCTGAGAACTGCTGCCCCCCGAGATGTAAAGCGTATCTCCTGCCTGAACGCCGCCAGACCCCCAGGTGATAGAACTGAAGGCCGTCCACGCATTAGCCCATGAGGCGCCGGTGTTTGAGCCTGTGGCGTTGGGATCGACGTACCAGTTAGCTGCCTGCGCGTTGGGCTGCATCCACCCAGCACCTATCAGAAGGGCAGTTAAGATCGCATAGATTGTGATTCTATTCATCCGGATAGCCTCTGTAACTGAATAGACTGAGCACACGCACCTGAGAACATCATGACGTCAAAGCAATTATCGTGCCGCGACGCTGACAGGCTGTACTTGAAGTATCCCTGAAAACGATAGCTAATCACGCGGAGAGGTTATACATAGCTGCAGATTCTACTGCCACATTTCCTAAGCAATCCCGATTTCGTAATACACTTTGGGCAGCGAAACCACCTCCATGGGCCCCTGAAGATGATCTCGGCGTAACATCCGGGTACATCTCCGGTTGGCGGCGGTTTGCACCTCAGCGGTGTTAAGAATGCCGCCATCCTACAAGTGCCGCATATTCATGCCGTAGACTCGCGGATCGCGTTTAATACCCAAATGCGGCATTGCCAAGCCAAGCGGATTCACAAAACCTTGTGTGACACTCGCAATCGCCGCCAGTTGCATAAACCAGATAACGCTAAATTGGTCAAAGTAGCATATGGCGAAAAAATTCAGAATATGCCCGGCGAGCATCGCGCCAAGGCCCCAGAGGAGGTATTCGCTTTCAGACGGCTTGATCGAGGACATACGTACCGCTGCGAGCTTTATCCCCAGACTCTTGAATGCCCTGACCAGCACCCAGACAAATAGAGCGATCGCCATCAGCCCCGCAGCCAGCCCGAAGGCGATGAACTGGTTAGTGATGTCAGCCGTGTCGTCTGCAAGTGTGTAGGGAAGCCAGTCGCTGGTTCCGCTCCCGGCCATGCCGCACAGCCACCACTCGCTGATATGATGCACGGCAACTTCCATTAAATACGATCTGTGCCATGCATCCCCGCCGAAACTGAAATGAGTCGGCAAATACCAGATCGGCGCTTTCATTATGAGGGCCAGGGCAACGAGACCAGCCAAACCCCAGCGCCTCACCATGCGCATCCTGTCACGCAAACTCCACAGCAACCAGCAGGCAATCGCGGTGACGGTGAAACTTAAAGGCCCCCCGGAGTTGGAGAACCATACTGTGGCCAGCGAGAGAATGATTCCAAATATGGCGTATGCCCGCTTATGCCTGGAAAAGCTGAGTCCGATGTATAAGGGAAGGAAACTCGCGCCCAGGGTTCCGGTGAGGCTTGGATGCCGAAAGCTGCCGACGCAGCGTGCCCTCCCCTCCCGGAAATCTTCAGCTATTGTCGAACCCGCGAGGACGGAAAAGGGGTTGTGGTCAGTGCGCATTTCTACGAACAGGAAGCAGACATATGGTACGAGCAGTACAACAAAGGCGCGCAGGAACCAGCGAAAGTCGTCCATGTCTTTAGCGAGTCCGCGAAAGGTGAAATAGCAGAACGCGGCGTCGACAAATATTCCTATCTGGTAGGCCTGGCCTTCGTTCGAGCGGAGCAGAAAGACAACGGTCATATAACTGTAAAACAGCAAAAACAGGCCGTCGAGGTCGTTCAGGCTGGAGATGCGGAACTCCCTGCGCGCCACAACCCGGATAATGCCCGCCATCTCGAGAAACCTCGTCGGGAACATGTTGAAGCCAAACACTCTGACGGAAGTGTATTGCGTAAGGTACAGCACCCCCGCCGCCATCCCCAAAAGCGCCCACCGCCGCGGCGCCAATAATACGACGCCTATGAGAACGACCAGTATAGATGCGCTGATTGCGTTCATATAGTGAGGAGCCTTTAAAACAGTTCTTACGTTGAATGCATCCGTTTTCTTACAGACATTGAGGGGATAACTGGCAGCAACAGGTTTGCCACCAATCTGCAGACCGGCTTATCTGATTTGTTGCCGCGTTAATCTCTGCCTCCAACGGGTCTTTACCCACTGCGTGATCCGCATACGGTCAAGAAGCTGTGTGCCAAGCTTTGAGCCGGCGAGCGTCGCGATATGCAGGCCGCGCAGGCAGCGACCGCGTGCCGACCTTGAGAACAGGAGGATCGAGGTTTCCTGAAAGTGGTCTGTGCAAAATCGCCGTTTATAGTCTGCGTCTCCAGAGCCAAAATCTATCGCTTGGATGGGGGTCCCGCAGTAGTCGCAAATAATTCTCAAAAGCAGGACCGTCCCCATTTCATAATCCCTAAAAGCGGGGTCGTAGCCTGTTGCTACCGGATATAGAACACTCTTATAGACGAAGCAGTACCAAAACGCTCTGGGTTCGTCCCTGATAAACAGGACGTAGCCGGCGAGTCGCCCGCGTAGAGCATCCATGAAAACGCGCTCAATGTTCTCCTCATCCCGGCGAAAACCGACGTTCAGACCTCGCTGATAGGTCTTCGCTGCCACCGACTCCACTGCGTCGATGAATTCCGTGGCTTCATTGAAAGAAGTGTAGGTTTTGATGTTCCACTGGCCTCCGAAATCCCTGTCAAGTACCCTTGGCAGTCGCCTAAACTCATGGCGGCGCTTGTGAGTCCGGCTTTTCAAGAAGTCATCCCACGACCCGGGAAGCGACAGCAACCAATGCTTCGAGGCCTCGTCGGTGACGCTTAACCTGGACCGCTTGAACGTTTGCCGAATAGTTTCGTGTTCGTAGGAGCCGGCCTTAACTTGCCAGAAAATGGCTAAATCGAGTCGTTGCTCTCTTAGCAGTCGATCAACACACGTCAGAAAACTTCGGTAGCTCTCCTCCGCGTTTTCGCCCATACGCTCCCCGGCAAACAATACAAGCTGCCGAACGGGTATCCTCGCCAGAGTGGCGTAGCCAAAGCGAATCGGCAGATCCCCTTCCTCTATACGTCCGGCGACGAGCGCGACTGGTTCCCGGCCATGAAAAGCGGCTAGAACACAAGGAGATACGACGTTGGACCGCTTAGCAACAAGATTGAAGAAATCGAAATCCAGGATTGGATGGCGCTGCATCGTTTCCCAAAAAGGACGCAAGGCATTCATTTCCCTTAAGGAGGTGATGACTTTGACCTGGTCGCCCTGTATTGCGCTGGAAATTCCAACCATCAGATCTATTTCCTTCCGGAAACTTGCAAGTGCGTTTGGCGGTTCCCTCTTAAGCCTTGTCGAGATGGACTCCGTTCTATTGGTGATGGTTCCCTGCGGATGGCAATCACTGGGAGGGTGGCGAAACCAGGGCTGTGCCGATAATTTTGGAGGCGTTATACGCTGGCGCCAAGATGCTCAATTTCAGGCGCTTCGCCGCGGGCTGAATTCGACGGGAATCTTTAGAAACATTAGGGTCAGTGATCTCCCAAAGGACCGTCCGATCCCGGCTTCTACATTACTGGACCGGTATTACATCTTTGTAAGCCTGAAGGAGCTTCTTCCCCGCGGCCGTCCAGGTTATTTCGCTTGAGGCCGCCAGGGATGCCGCACGGAGTTTTTCCAGAAGCGTGCGGTCTTCACTGAGCATCGTTATATGTTCCCGCAGAATCCCGACGTCCCCTATGGGGTGCACAAGCGCGTTTTCCATATGCCTGCACACATCCGTGCACGCTTCCGACACAAGAGGGACGCACCCGCTGCCCATGGCTTCCACACACACCAGGCCAAACCCCTCTTCTATGCTGGGAAGAACCATCATGTCACTCTTCCGCATCAGCTCGGGCACGTCGTTCCTGTGTCCCAGCACTCGGACGCTGGGATGCGAAAGCATGGGGGCCAGCTTTTCCCTGTATGCAGGTAAAAAGCCTCCGGCAATCAGGAATTGGCCCGTTTTGCTGGCCGGGGACCGCAGCCATGCCTCCAAAGCATAGTGAAGGCCCTTTTTTACCGCCTGGACGCCCACGGAAATCATTATGAGCCCCCGTTCCCGGTCCCTTGGTCCGTTTTCAGGGTAGAATCGTCTCTCGTCGAACCCGTATATGTGCCGCACCAGCTTCTCGCGCGCAAATCCCCGGTCCAGGAAAGTCTTTACAACGAAGTCCGACGGGCACAGTATCCGGTAAGCCAGATTGTACTCCTCCTCCTCTTTTTTGAGAACGTCCGGCTTATATGCATATTCGTGATCGGGGGGCATGCGCAGGCCCAGCTTTTCACATTCCTTCCGGTAGGTCTCGTAGGCGAACCGGGTATGGCAGTTGGGTCTTTCCAGCACCGCCGGTATTCCAAGTTTTGCGGCGACCTTTAGCGTTTGCTCGGCGCCCACCGGCCAGGCATGAATAATGTCAACCTCTCCGGCCAGTTTTTTGAGCCTTCGCGCTACTATATGATCGTGCAGCGCGCATGCGCGCATCGTCCCGAAAAGCTTATACGATATTCGCAGCTTGCCCAGGGCAAGTGTCGGGACGACTTTCACGCCCGGATGGACCGGCCTGTGCAGAACCCCCGGAAAGAGCAGCACTTCGGCCCCGGCGTTTGCCAGGCCGTTCACCTGCTCCCAGGCCGTATAACAGATCCTGTCAGCGCCTATCTTGTGAGGGAAACTGTACAGGACCCGTAAGCGCTTCTGTCGCTGCGTCATAGATGCACCTTTTGAAGGCGGTCCGGTTTCACGCTCCCCCGGCAAACGCGTACCTAAGACCAGCTTTTTCTCCGTGGTCTTCTCCGTTTTCTTAGTGATCGCGCTGCACTGTCAGGCTTAGACCGCCGGCTGCCTCTTTTACTTTGATTTTCCTCTTTGCTTCCCTTTTACCCGGCGACTCCCCTTGCTGGGCTTTGCCCGCATTGCCCCGCTACCTTCGTGCCCTTCGTGCTCTTCGTGGTTGAATAAAAACGGCGGCTGCAATGGATCACCACGAAGATCACGAAGAACCACGAAGAAGATCAAAGATCGAAATCAATATGAATGTCAACTTCCCAATGTCGATCCTTACAGACCTTGCAATAACCCACGAAGAAGAAATAAAAAGCACGAAGCATTGGCGCAGTCCCGCGAAGCGCGGGATTGGTCCATCCCGGGAGATGCTCATTTGTCGGATGAACCCGGTTTCACGCTCCCGGCGCCCCGGCCGCAGCATCCCTGTCGATGAATTCCCTGTGCCAGAGTTCCAGGACCAGGAGCGAGAAGACCTCCTTTGAATGGTCCCTGCCGTTGAGATTTGCGGAAATGAGCTTTTCGAGGCCCTGCTTCGTAAAATACCCTCGGTCGAGCGCCGAGCGGGACAGCAGCGTGTCTTCGACCAGGGACCTGAGCTCCTTTCTCATCCAGACCCCATAAGGCACCGGGAAGCCGGTTTTTTTCCGGTCAAGTATCTCGTGAGGGACGACCTTTCTAAAGGCGGTCTTCAAAATATACTTCGTCGTAATTCCGTGCAGCTTATACGAGGAAGGAAGGCAGGCGGCAAATTCCAGCACCTCGTGGTCCAAAAGGGGCACCCGCAGTTCAACCGAATTGGCCATTGTAATCTTGTCCGCCTTGACGAGCAGATCGTCCGGAAGCCACGACATGGTGTCGACGTAGAGCATCCTGTCCAACAGGCCGCAGGCGCAGGCGGCCTCGGCCAGGCGGGTCGTCGGCCTGCATGAATCCTCCTTGCATACCAAATCGAGAAATTCTTTCGTGTATATCGACGGATACTGGCAATTAAAGAAAAGGAAGGGACTCGACGTCCTGCTCAGGTAGTAGTCCTCGAACGGTGCTCTCACCAGGGGGATGAATTTCCTTAAACGGCCGAACCCCGGCGCGCGCAATAACGTTTCGATCACGCCAGCGCCTGCCCCTTTTAAGGGGCCGATGACCCGCTTCAACCGCTCCAGCCAGACCATGCTCCGATAGTTAGGGTATCCGGCAAAAGCCTCATCTCCCCCTTCGCCCGAGATCAGCACTTTCACATACTGACTTGCCAGTTTTGAAACATAATACAAAGCGACGGCTGGGGGTTCGCATACCGGCTCTTCCATGTGCCAGACGTATTTAGGTAAAAAATCCGCAAAGTCGCCCGAACTTATAGTGAGATCGTAATGCTTCGTTCCAAATGCCTTAGCCGCCAGACGCGCGTAGGGCCTCTCGTCGGCGAATCCTTCGCCCGAAAACCCCAGCGTGAAAGTGCTTATGTCCTTATTTGTCTGTTGAATCGCCAGGCTGAGCAGCGCAGTGGAATCCACGCCTCCGCTGAGCAAAAAACCCACTGGCACGTCGCTGATCATATGGATCTCGACCGCCTCTCTCAAGCGGTCCAGCAGTTCATCCTTGGACTCATCGAAGGTGCGGCCAGCGGCACAGGGAGCAAAAACCAGGTCCCAGTAGGATTTGATTTCGACTTTTCCCCTGCGGACGATCAGGTATTGGCCGGGACCCAGCTTGCGGATGCCTTTGAAAAGGGTTTCGTTACCCGGAAGATAAAAATAGGTCAGAAACCTGTCGACGATAGGCAGGTCGATTTCCCGCGGAACCGAGGCGTCTTTGAGGATAGCCTTGATTTCGGAGGCGAAAACGAGCTGGTCTTCGTCCAGAAAATAGTAGACGGGTTTTATCCCCACCCTGTCCCTGGCCAAAAGAAGGGTCTTCGACCTGTCATCCCAGATGGCGAAGGCGAACATGCCCCGCAGCCGCGTCACACAATCCTCGCCGTATTCTTCGTATGCATGGATTATAACTTCCGTATCCGTTTGGCTGGCGAAGGCATGCCCTTTTTGAACGAGTTGTTTGCGGATTTCCCGGTAGTTGTAAATTTCACCGTTAAAGACTATCCAGACTGTTCCGTCCTCGTTGCAGATGGGCTGCTTGCCGGTGTTGAGGTCGATAATGGACAGCCTTCTATGCCCGAGGCCGACGCTGCCGGAAATGTAGAAGCCCTCGTCATCGGGGCCTCGATGGCGCATGACATCAGCCATTGCCCACAGGAGGCGCTCGTCCACGGACCGGTTCTCATCGAACAGGAACTTCCCGCAAATTCCACACATGGATCCTGCCTTTCAAAGAAGAAAACCTTTTATTCCCGCATTCCCAAATTCTTTTGTGGCGTCACCTCAGTTCGCGCGCCCACTTTTCCAGACCCAGCGACCACCTCAGGATACTCTTCCATTTGCAAAATGTATTCCGCAACCTCCCCGCTCGCCCGGCCAGGGCCGCCGGCGGCAAAGCGACCATCAGGAGGGCGAGACGGCTAAAGGCTATCAGGAGCATTGCAATCCGGTATGTCAACCCCGACACGCTCCCCCTCGTCCTGGATATGAACTTGAAGACGGATTCCCGCACCAGTACGTTCTGGAAAGAGCTTGCCTGAGCGCTGCTGCTGCCTCCGCCGTGGTGCAGGACTTCGGCGCCGTCGACGAAGTGCACTTTACGGCCCGTTTGATTGATCTTGTAGCAAAGGTCGATGTCCTCGGCGTACATGAAGTAATCCTCCGTAAAGAGTCCCACCTGCTCGAAAACGTCTCTTTTCACCATCAGGCAGGCGCCGGGGATCACTTCGACGGGCTGGGGCGAACCTCCCCGCATGGTAAGCGGTCTTTTCCCCCACAGCTTCCATCGGGGGTAGCGCGTCTTTAGGAAGTTTATATCCAGGATTTGATTCAGCACGGTTGGATACCTCTGAATCGAATGCAGCTGAAGCGAGAGGTCGGAATGCAGCAGCCTGCAGCCAACAGCGCCCGCGTCCGGCATGGACTCCAGAGATGAGAGCATAACCTTGACGGCGGTGCCAATAACCTTTGTGTCGGGATTTAGAAACAGGAGATTTCTCCCCGAGGAGTGCTCGAATCCGAGGTTGTTGGCCCGCGGAAAGCCGCCGTTCTCGTGACTCTGGACATACTTTACGCCGGGAAATTCTTTTTCGATCATTTCCCTGGAACCGTCAAACGATGCATTGTCGACCACGATGATTTCGAAATGCACATCCTTTGTATATTGAAATATACTGGCAAGGCATTCTTTCAGGTAATTTGCCGAATTCCAGTTGACTATTATTATCGAGAGGTCCAATGCAACGGCTCCGGAGCTACAGGTTTTTTATCGTTGTCTTTCTGACCGTCAACTCTTCTGACGGCGTTTCTCACGGAGCGCCGAAAACGCTCGGCTACGGCGGCTGCCCTGCCAAGACTGCCGCTGGTAAAAACTCCAAGAGATACGCCAAGCGCCTGTGCGGAGAAACGCCTGTTTCGCATTGCGTTCAAAGCTCCTTCCACGGAAAAGCCGCCTTCGACCTGGAGCACCATAGCCAGGGGGAAAAACTGGTTTACAGTGTGAAAATCCATGCCGACAAACGGCGCAAGCCCGGGGACCGTGTTCAGAAGAGCGGTCGCTTCGGCGCACGGGGCAACCCCATCGACTTTTCGGTTCCATTGCTCGACACCGAGCAGGAACGGCGCCCAGGAAGGATCGAACTTCCGGCAGGCCCCTCTGCGGGAAGGATGGGCCAGAACGGCCAACCCGTTCAGATCGTTCACCCTCTCAAGAAGACTCGCTGTGTCCAGCCCTGCCCCCAGGAACGGCATATCGCCCCAGACCAGCACATGCACGGTGTTTGCCGGGTCGCTGTATTCAATACCCGGAACGATGGCGATTCTGCCGTTGCCGGCCTCGATGCAGGCCCGCCGGTAGCTTTCCCATCGACAGTTATCGAATGACGCATCGTGTTCGGCAGTAAAGATGAAACGATAGCCGGCTTTTCCAAAGGCGGATGCAAGTTTTGAAAGAGGCCACCTGCCGTCGTAGGACCAGTCGGAGTGGATATGCATTGCCGCACGGGCCAACATTCAGGAAGAGCTTCGCCTCCTGAGGGCATTTAGAATATACTCAAAAACGGTGCCAAAGGTGTCTTCAATGAAGAACGGAGCGTTGCCGGGACGCCAATTGTACCAATGGTCCCGCGAATTGCAGCGGCAAACCTCTGCGACCGCGCGCCACCCTGAATGCCCGTTCATGAGGGCGGGCGCATTCCAGGCCTTCAGGATAAACATAAGGTGCACTATTTCACGGCCCAGGTGCCGGCATGTCATGTGTTCTTCAGCAGGACAAGGGGGTAGACTGAAAGAAGGGTCCAATGTCTGCATAACCGTCCATGCCGGGTATGCAAAACCTCTTCGCAGGGCAAGGGCCATACTTCCCCACGGCCGGCCGTTGAGCTCCATAAACCAGATTCGGTTGAACCGGTCGCGCAGCAGTTCTATCATGAAAAGACCCTGCCACTTTGCCCTGCCCAGCATCGTTTCGGCGCAGTCTGTCGGCTGATCGGCTATCGGCAGCGAACGGCACGCGCTCGATCCCGATCCGGCCGGGTTCATCATCCGAATCCGGCGATGCGCGCTCCATGCCTGCACACCGTTCGGCCCGGCCTGGCCGAACAGCCCCTCTCCCTTACCCGTGATGAGAGGCTGGATCAGCATCGGCATATCATCACGGCATCTCAGGGCGAACGCACGCAGTTCCTGAGGGCTGGCGCAAATGCAGGTCGGCGCCTGGTACAGCTTCCCGCCAATTTCCGCCGCAGCAAGAGCAGGCTTGACAAAAATCGGGAACAAATCATTCCGGAGCGCCTCACTTACCGAGGGTACACACAGGGTCTCGGGTATCCTGAAGCCTGCTACCTCCGCAGCCTCGAGCTGCAAACGCTTGTCTAGAATCAGGCGGGCATGTGTCCCGGATGATCCGGCAACCGGGATGCCCAGTCCTGATGAGGCGGCTTCGCACACCCATATCGAAGCGTCATCAAGGGGCAGCACCGCGTCGGCGCGAAGCAGTTCGACAACGCGAAGCAGTTGGTCGACTGTCTCGCGCGCGCCGTCTTCGGGCGCCGTCACTTCGACTACCGTGAGATCTTTGAGACGTCGGAGGGGCACACGGCGGCCTCGGCGTATGAAAGCGGCAACCCTGAAGCCGGAGTCCAAAAGGTTCCAGGCTACTTCGGGAGCCGAAAGAGATTCTCCAAATCCAATGAGAACCGTTCTGCCTTCACCGGCGTCCGGCGCAGGGGTCCCGTTGCGGGTCAGCAGTCGAGATGCCGGGTCATGGTCATTCATCGGGATAGCCTGCGCTAATCAGTTGATACCAAGATGCATTCAAGATTGAAGTAATGGAAAAGAGCGGGGGAATGATTCCCCCGCACCCCCCGGGACTTCGGCCACACGCGCGGGTGGGAGGGCGGGCTGCGTGAGGCCGAGCGCTCTGCGCTGAGGGCGACTGGCCGCCCGTTGCGTGGCCGCCGCCGCAGCGCCACAGTGAGCCGCGCAGCGGCGAAGGGGGTGTGGGGGGCACTGCTCCCCACGCTTTTCAGTATTTTTTCGCATTAACCTGAACGCAACTTCGTATAAGCCTGCGTTTCAGCGAGAACGCCAAAGGAAGCCACCGATAAGCCCCGAGCACTTTCAGCCGGAATTCAATGGGCCAGTCTGTTGGGTCCGCCTTTACTCTACCTGCCACGTATCCTCGCGAGTCGTTGCCCGCAAACAGTTCGGGAGAGGTCGTGAACACCCGGCTATAACCTGCCTCAGAGGCCAGCTTCACGTGTGCCTCGCTAAAAGCGCCAAAGGGGAAACTCAGCAGACCAATTTCGCTGCCCAAAATCTCCTCCAACTGGCGCCTGGAGGCAAAAATCTCATTTCTGGCCTGATACTCTTCAAGACGCAACAGGTCGGGATGCGATATACAATGAGACCCAATGGAAACCAAAGCGTGGTTGTTTAACTCTTTTAGCTGGTGTGGATCCAGCACCGTTTCATAAGCCTTCAGGGGCGCTTCCACTCCCGTCCAGGAGGGAGATTGCCCCAGCCAGCCGGAAGGCACGAAAATGGTGACCGGTATATTTCGAACCTCCAGTTCGGGAAGGGCGTTCAGGATCACACTCCTGAACCCGTCATCGAATGTCACGGCTGCATGGTGGACACCCTCTTCGAGCTTCGCCATCTCATCTATCGAAACCGGCCTGCATAGCGTTGCAAGCAGGTCCATCTGCCCGGCAAACAGTCTGCGCTGCTCCTGTGTGACAACATGGTAATAAAGGACGACGCACGTGCCGGCCTTTTTTTTCCGGAGGCGTTGGCAAATCAATCCCGTCAACAGATCGAAGCACCACACCACCAGGCTGCCCACCAGCTTCGTCAGGCGAATTGTCATAAGACTCACAAACCGCCCCTACCGCCAGATGCTTTCTCTGAGCATCAAACATCTGAGTTGCTGCTGCCTCAGGTATTTAATCAAAGATGCGTCGGGCACTCTTTGGACTTTATTCATATAACCGGAGCAATATCCGTACAGAAGGCCAAGGGCATTGACGGGGAACGGTTCTCCGATGGCTCTTTTAACACATTTGCACGCCATGAAGAGAGGGTGATATCCCGAGATATAGTCACATAAGCCGTCCTTGACCGCACTGCCCCACCTGCCGTATGCTTTGCCCGTACATCGATGGTGGAATACTTTCAAGCCGGGAAAGCTTCGGGTCTGGTATCCCAGCATGTTGGCTTTAATTTCATCAAGCGTGTCATAGGAAGGTGACATCATGATTCCGCCGATGGCTTCCCAGCATTGGCGTCTATAAATTTTTGTCGCTCCGCGCACATGGAATAAAGGGTGTTTCTCGGGTACCAAGCGATCCTGAAGGACATTTAAGATTACCCCGCCGCCGATTCCAAGCCTTGGGTTCTCTGTGAAGTACCCAAAACATTTTTCAAAATAATCTTCTGCAAAACTAAGATCGCCGTCGAGTTTGACCAGGAAAGTCCAGTCGCTGTCCTCAAGTTTTGCGTATCCGTCGTAGAAGGCTTTTAAATGCCTTAAGCCAGGCCGTCTCGCGCCGCGGTCGTTTCTGTATACAGGTCTTATCCATGGGTTTCCGTCAGAATAAGCCTCTATGATTTTTCTTGTGTTGTCAACCGAACCATCATCTACAATGATCCATTCCGTTGGCATCACAGTTTGACTGATAACTGATTTAATTGTGTATTCGATGAATTTCTCTTCATCCTTAACCGGCGTGATGATAACATAATCAATCATTTGGGATCCCATCAGCAATTATGGCAAGCGTCAAAAGAAAGTTGACACGATCTTACGGCCCGTGGGATGTTTTTCTCTGTTTTCCGACATCCGATTTCTGTAGTCCGTTATAGGCCTCCCTTTTCATCTGTAGAAAACGACCTAAGTAAGCCATCATGCCGACGAATCCAGCGCGGCGCGGGCGGCATCCGGCCGCGGCCGTCCGGATTGCGGCTTCCGCCAGGCTGCCGCCGGAATGACGACAGCAGGCACGTCAATTTTCAAAGGCCGTTTACTAAGGCCATAAGCAAGATTAATTCATTAGAGGGGTGCTGCATGCAGACTCGCATCGAGTTAGCGGCAATTTCTCGCGCCTCGGCGAAAGCGCTTATAAGAGGATTGCAGCGTATAAATCCAATCATATGCTCCGTCTATCTTGGCTTTTAGAAGCAGCCTGTCATCCATCGAATTTACGGGCAGCCTTTTCAGGCAAAAGATATCGTCCTCGCAGCGAGTCGTCCCGATCCTGGTGGTGACGCAGCATTTATATCCGCTCATCGAAAGAATGGCCTCGAGTTTTTTCCTGTGAGCGCAGTCGTGTTCGGGGAAAGCATAGGGATAAGAAAAAGCATCGACCCTGTCACCCGTCTCGAACTCGATTCTTTCCTTGGACCTTACGATTTCGAACAGAAGCTCCTTTTCGGCAATTTGGCTCAAAACCGGGTGACTCTCGGTGTGCGAGCCGAAAGATACGCCATATTTTCGTAGCTCTCGCACCTCGTCCCAGGAAAGACATTTGCACCCCATAAAGCAGACGCACTGGTCGATGGGGCCGGTGGTAAGAAAGACGGTCGCCGGAAACCCATACTCCTGGAGCACCGGAAAGGCATGCGTGTAGAAATCGCATAACCCGTCATCGAAGGTCAGCACGACAGAGCCGGGGGCCGGTTCTTTTCCGGCATTCAGGCTTTCCACCAGTGTCATCAGGTCGATGACCCGGCAGCCGCTTTCGTGCAGGAAGCGCATCTGCTCGGCGAATACGCAAGGAGAGGTCAGCGTCTGGTAATATGGGTGAACATTTTGACACCCGTCGGAAATGCTGTGATACATCAGTATTGCGCTTTTCACGCCGGCAAACCGTGACAGCGGTTTGAATAAATAGAGGGTCAGAAGCCGGTCAAGTCTGAAATTCATGAATCTTTCTCACGACTGGGAGATCGAGGGCTGAAGCAATCTCTGGAACGGGTCTAGTACTTGCTTGCATAAATTAGCGCAACGTCTCGGAGGTACTCGAAACTCGTCATTCCGGCATGCTTTAAGCCGGAATCC